>DATLBM010000437.1:0-7202 GCA_035526885.1 Thermoanaerobaculia bacterium
GTTTCGCAGCAGACTCCGCACCATCATCGCCAAGGTCCGCATATCCACCGAATGTTGTACGACGATTTGCGCCCAATCCGATGCGCCTTCGACCGGCGTACTGGATGCGAGAAGAGCAACGGTAACTGCGTTCAACCACCGGACCGAGGTAACCAGTTCTTCGAGCAAGGCATCATTGAGCGCAGCTCGCGTGTGGACGATCACGCTTCGATAGACATATCGGCGCAACTGCGCGACAGCATCATCAACACCGACCATGTCGGACGTTACTGCGTTCAAACGACGCGATGACACCCTGCCGTGTGCCCATTCTGGTAGCGTCACTACCAAGTTGGTAGTGGTCTTGCTACCAGATCCCGACACATCAACTGATGAGAGGGATGGCGATGGCACAGGCAGGAATCAAGTCGTTGCGTGGATTCGTACTTATCCTTTTCCTCCTCGCGGTCGCGGCCGCTGCCGGCGCCGCTCCGCGCGGCACGATCAACCTCAGTCCGAGCGTCAGAACGGGCGCCGCGACGGGCGGACCGTTCCTCGTTCCGAACGAGTCCTACACCGCTTCCTTCGTGCTTGGGCTGCGAGGGATCGTCAACAGCGACAGCTTCGTCTGCGACGACTCGCTGAACCCCTGTTACGAGGTCGACGTCAACCTCAATCTACCGAGCGACTACGCGGCGACGCATCCGACGGACACGATCCGCATCAACCTGACCTGGGATCCGCAGGCCAGCGATCTGGACATGCACGTGTACCAGCCGCCGTACAACACCGCATCGGGACAAGCGTTCCGCTCCTCGCGCGAGAATCCTCCGACGCCCGAGGTGGTGGAGTTCCCGGCGCCTTCCGGGATCTCGACGTATCGCGTGTACGTCGTGCCGTCCGCACCCGCGGCCACTTCCGCAACGGTGACGGCGTCGATCATCACCGGGCCTCCGCCCACCGGCGGCGGCACCAGCACCGTGGGCCTGGGCGGGCCGACGTTCACGAACTATCGTCCTCCCGCGACGCTGAGCACGTACGGCGACAGCGTCAACGAGCCCACCATCGGCGTGAACATCGGCAACAACAAGGCCTACATGCTCTTCACGCTGGACACGCTGGAGGCGACGTTCGACGACTTCACGTCGCCCGCAACCGCCACGTGGCGAAATCTTGGCCGCGGCGGCGCGCCGACGACGGCCGATCCTTTCCTGACCATGGACCAGCACCGCCTGCCCGATGGCAGCGTGAACAACCGCGTCTGGATCGCCCAGCTCCTGGCCGCGTCGAGCTACATGGCATCGAACGACCGGCAGGAGAGCACGACCTGGACGCGATCCGTGACCGGGCCCGGTGAAGTGCACGGCGTCGACAACCAGTCCATCGCCGTCGGTCCCTATCCGAACAATCAGAAACCGTCCACGGCGCGCTCCGACGCCAACTATCCGCACGCGATGTACTACTGCTCGCACGGCGGCGTCAACGCGTTCTGCTCGCGCAGCGACGACGGCGGCCTGACGTTCAACACCAGCAAGCCGATCTTCCCTCTGGCCGGCAACTGCAACAACCACGGGCACGTCAAGGTCGGCGCCGACGGCACGGTGTACGTGCCCATGAACAACTCGTGCGAAGGTGCCGAGGGCGTGTCGATCTCGATCGATGCCGGCGAGACCTGGCATTACGTCAAGGTGCCGGGCACCGTGCGCGGGCGCTGGGATTCCTCGATCGCCATCGCCAGCGACGGCAAGACGATTTACTACGGCTACGGCGAGGAAGACGACGATCGGGCCATGATCATCAAGGGCACGCTCGACAAGTCCGATCCCGCCGCGCCGACCATTCGCTGGCAGGAGCCGGCCATCGACGTCGGCGCCGCGGCCGGTCTCGTCAACATCGTCTTTCCCACCGTCGTGGCCGGCGATCCCGACCGTGCGGCATTCATCTTCCACGGCACGACGACCGAGGGGGACTCCGGCAATCAGGCGGCCTTCCCGGCCGGTGCGGAGTGGTACCTCTACGCCGCCACGACGTTCGATGGCGGGAAGAGCTGGCAGCTCCGCAACGTCACCCCCAACGATCCCACGCAGCGCGGCTCGATCTGCGACTCCGGAACGCAGTGCGACAACGATCCCGACGATCGCAACCTGCTCGACTTCATGGATGCGGACATCGACGGCGAGGGACGCATCGTGATCGGCTATGCCGACGGATGCGTCGACGGCTGCGTGGCCAGTCTGCCCAACAGCTACACCGCGCGCGGATATCTGGCGCGCCAGTCGGGCGGCCAGCGCATGTACGCGAAGTACGATCCCGCTCCGCCCGCGAACACGCCTGCCTCGCCTGCCCTGCGCGGCACGCGCAATGCGCTCGGCGTGAGCCTCAACTGGAGCATCCCCGATCCGGGCAAAGCTCCCATCACCTCCTTCGTCGTCGAGCGCAACACGAACGCCCTCGGATTCCGCACGCTGGCCACGATGGCCGGCACGGCGACGAAGTACGACGACGCCACGGCCATCGACAAGGCCTCGGTCTACGAGTACCGCGTCTCGGCAGCGAACTCGTACGGCACGGGCGCGCCGAGCAACACCATCGCGCCGGTCGTGCCGCAGCAGAGCGTGTGCACGCCTCCGGGCGTGACCGTGCTCGGCGACGGCACGGGCGACACCGCCGGCGTGGTCACGCTGTACGGGATGCCGATCGGCATCAGGAATCCGTCGACGACCGATCTCCTGTCGCTCTCGGTCAGCCAGCCCTACATGCCGGGCGGTGCGCTCTCGCTGGTGTTCGAGCTCAAGACCGGCGGCGGCGAGACGCTTCCGCCGAACGCGAGCTGGTTCGCGGCGTTCACCAATCCGGCCGGCGTGGTCTACGCCGTGCGCATGGTCACCGACGCCACCGGAGCGGCGCGCTTCGAATCGTACAAAGTCGCGGCGGCATCGAGCGGCGCTCGCCGTGGTGAGTTCATCGAAGGCACGGCCACGCGCGTCAATGGAACCTACTCGGCGTCGTCGGGTCTGATCACGATTGTCATGCCGGGCGCGAATGCCGGCATCAACGGCCCCGGAACGATCACGAATTTCTTCGCGATGTCGACGCTCCTGCCGGCCGATCGCGCTTCCAGCCCGCTGGACATGATGCCCAACGACGGCGTCGCCACGGGCAGCCTGGACATCCTGGCGGTGCCGGTCTGCGCTCCAAATGCGGCGCCCATCGCGCACCTCTCCGCGTCAGCGATCAACGGCAAGCCGATGAACGTTGCGTTCGACGCGTCAGGCTCGTACGACCCGGATGGAGCGTCGTCCGACCCGCAGCTGCGCGACACCATCGTCAAGTACGTCTTCGATTTCGGAGATGGAACGGCCCCCGTCGCGACGACCGAGCCGCGCGTCACCCATGAGTATCCGGGGAACGGCTCGTGGCGTGCGTCGCTGATGGTGCAGGATTCGCGCGGCAAGGCCAGCGAAGTCCCCGCCCAGAAGCAGGTGTGCCAGTCGTGCCTGCGCGGGAAGTAGGAATCGAGTGAAGAGCGCACGCTCGGGCCGGACGCCCGAGCGTGCGCAACGTGTAAAGAAGTTTCGCACTGCCCGCCAATTCACGCCCGCGGGACTTGTGGACGGAGCGCAGCGCTCCGATACTGCGACGCATGCTGAAACTTCTCGCCGCAGCGTTGCTGCTGGCCGCGTCGCTCGCTCCGCTCACGAATGACGACGTGGTGAAGCTGTCGAAGGCGGGCCTCTCCGCGGAGACGATCATCGCCAAGATCTGCACGAGCGAGACGAAGTTCGCGACGGACACCGATTCGCTCGTGGCACTGGCGAAGGACGGCGTCGCGGACGCGGTCATCCGCGCGATGGTGGAGCGGCGCGCTTCAGCGCGCCGTCCCGAGGCGAAGCCGGCTTCCGGCGGGCTGAAGCCCGCCGCTCCACTCAAGCGCAAGCGCATCGACGACGTCACCGTGGCCACGGCCGCGGGCGGCAAGTGCGAGCACGCCATACTCGAGATCTCCGCGAGCGGCATCAAGACCACGGGCTGCCACGAGACGGACGTGAACGTGGAATGGAAGAACGTCACCGCGGTCCGCTACCTCTATTCATTCCGCAGCACGCTCGTGCTGACCACGACGACGGGCGAGCGCCGCATCTACACCACCACGCCCGCCGAGCTCAAGGCTGTGGCCGAAGCCGTGCATGCGTACGCACCGATGAAATGACCGAACGGGGTCGGAAGATCGCGGCGATCGACGTCGGCACGAACTCGATCCACATGATCGTGGCCGAGGTGCGCGACGGCGCGCCGTGGCGCGTGGTCGATCGCGAGAAAGACATGGTCCAGCTCGGGCTGGCCAGCCTGGACGGCCAGCCGCTCACCGACGCCGCGATGGACCGCGCCATCGCCTCGCTGCAGCGAATGAGCGCGCTGTCGAAGCGCTGGCAGGTCGAGGAGCTGCACGCCGTCGCCACCAGCGCGGTGCGCGAGGCCCCGAACCGCCGCGATTTCCTCCGCCGCGTCAAAGACGAAACGGGCATCCGCCTCCGCGTGATCTCGGGCGAAGAGGAAGCGGACTACATCTATCGCGCCGTGCGCGGCGCGGTGGACATCGGCGAGAGCACCGCGCTGTGCATCGACGTCGGCGGCGGCAGCACGGAGTTCATCGCCGGCACGGACGATGAGGTGTTCTTCACGGCCAGCGAGAAGCTCGGATCGCTGCGCCTCTCGCAGCAGTTCTCGCTGATCGACCGCGCCTCGGACGCCGCGATCGCCGCGTGCCGCGCGCACGTGCGCGATCACGCCGCACGCCTCGCCAAGCGCGTGCGGCGCATCGGCATCGACATCACCATCGGCACGTCGGGCACGATCCAGGCGCTGGCCGCGGTCTGCTGTGGCGATGCCGAGGCGGGCGCGAACGGACTCAAACCTTTGTCGCGCGAGGCGCTGTCGTCGATGCTGCCCCGCCTCGCCGCGCTGAGCGCCGCCGATCGCGCGAAGCAATTCAACGTGGACGAAAAGCGCGCGGCCACGCTCGTCGGCGGCGCCGTCGCCATCGACGAGATCCTCACCCTCCTCGGCAGCCCCTCCCTCCTGGCCTGCCCCGCGGCGATGCGCGAAGGCATCATCGAGAGCCGCGCCGCGCAACTGGCGCGCACGTCGAAAGGCGGCGGCTCGCTGCGGCGGCGATCGGTGCTGACCATGGCGCAGCGCACCGAGGTCGATCTCCGCCACGCCAATCACGTGGCCCGCCTGGCGCTGCGCATCTTCGACCAGAGCGCCGAGGTCCACGGTCTCGACGGCGACGCGCGCGAGCTGCTGCAGTACGCCGCGCTGCTGCACGAGAGCGGCCTGCACATCAGCGACCGCGGTCATCACAAGCACACGTACTACCTGATCCGCCACGGCGATCTGCGCGGCTTCACCGACGACCAGTTGCTCGTGCTCGCGAACACGGCGCGCTACTACCGCAAGTCGGCGCCGGACGAAGCGGATCCGAACTTCATGGAGCTGAACGCGGAGCAGCAGGAGCGCGTGCGGAAGCTGGCCGCGATCCTGCGCATTGCCGAGGGACTGGATCGCGGGCACCGGCAACGCGTGCGCGACGTGGCGTTGGAGCTGCGCCAGCAACGCGTGCGCTTCATCGCCCGCACGCGCACGAATGCGGACGTGGAACTGGAGAGCGCGGGCAAGCGCGCGCGCTACTTCGCATCGCTATTCGACCGCCGCGTAAAATTCGAGACACTGTCATGACTGAACGAACGATCATTCTCTTCCGCCACGGAATCGCCGAGGACAAGGACACGAAGCCGGACGAAGAGCGCGCGCTCACGGCCGCCGGACGCTCGCGCATGAAGGAGATCGCCGCCGGCCTGGCCGCATGCGAGCGCCGTCCGGACGCGATCTTCACCAGCCCGCTGGTGCGCTGCGTGGAGACGGCGGACCGCTTGTCGCGCGCGTGGAAACGCGGCGTTTCGATCTTCGAGACCGATGCTCTTCGCCCGCAGTCCGGCATCAAGGAGTTTCGCGGACTGCTCGATCAGTCGCAGGAGCTGGAGCGCATCCTCTGCGTCGGGCACGAGCCGAACCTCACCGCGCTGATGCGCGCGCTCACGGGCGCGCGCGGCAAGGGCGCGACGGAGCTGAAAAAGGGCGGCTGCTACGGCCTGTTCCTCCCGGAAGAAGGCCCGGCCGCGCTGGAATGGATGCTCCCGCCGCGCGTCCTGCGCCGCGTGCGCTGACGCGCGCGGATAGAATCCGCGGCCATGGCCGACATCGACTCCCTGCGCGTGAAACCGGGCAAGCGCTTTCGTCTCGCGGATTTCGATCCCGGGGACTCCTCCGTCGCTCCGGGCGACAAGGACGAAACGCGCGAGAAGAGCGACGCGCTGGTGGAAGAGCTGGCGGAGCTGCAGGAGCTGCTCTACGCCGAACATCGCCACCGGATCCTGATCGTCCTGCAGGGCATGGACACGTCGGGCAAGGACGGCACGGTGCGCCACGTCATGCGCGGCGTCAGTCCGCAGAACGTGCGCGTGACGTCGTTCAAGAAACCGAGCGAGATCGAGCTCGCGCACGACTACCTCTGGCGCGTGCACGCGGTGGTGCCCGGCACCGGCGAGATCGCGATCTTCAACCGCAGCCACTACGAGGACGTGCTGGTGGTGCGCGTGCACGAGCTGGTGCCGAAGGACGACTGGCAGAAGCGATTCGCACACATCAACGACTTCGAGCGCCTGCTCGCCGACACGGGCACGACGATTCTCAAGTTCTTCCTGCACATCAGCCGCGACGAGCAGCGCAAACGCCTGCAGGAACGCCTCGACGACCCGACGAAGCAGTGGAAGTTCCAGCACGGCGACCTCGAGGAGCGCAAGCTGTGGGACGACTATCAGAAGGCCTACGAAGACGCGATCGAAAAGACGTCGACAGAGTGGGCGCCATGGATCGTCGTCCCCTCGGACCGGAAGTGGGTGCGCAACTGGGTGGTGGCAAAGACGCTCGCGGAGACGCTGTCGTTGCTGAAGATGAAGTACCCGAAGCCCGACCTCGAGGACGTCACGGTCGAGTGAGCCACATACCGGCCCCCTAACCTTCCCCTCAGCGCCGAGTCATACGACAGAGCCACCCATGATGATGCCACTCGTCGCTCTCGTCCTGGCCGCCACGAGCATCGTCGGACGCTATGAGGCGCCCAGGGCCACGCTCGAGTTGCACAGCAGTGATGACGGTCGACT
>DATLBM010000438.1:0-4226 GCA_035526885.1 Thermoanaerobaculia bacterium
TCAGAACACGGTCGATCTCTTCGACAAACGCCTGCGCGGCGGCACGGCCTCGGGACTGGAGACCGCGCGCGCACGAGCGCTGCTCGCCAACGCGGCCGCGCAGATTCCGCTCATCGAGCGCGACATCGTGGCCACGGAGAATCAGATCAACGTGCTGATCGGACGCATGCCCGGTCCGATTCCGCGCGGCGCCGTGCTGAACGAGCAGCCGGTGCCGGCCGCGGTTCCGGCAGGACTGCCATCCGCACTGCTGTTGCGCCGTCCGGACGTCCGTGCGGCGGAGCAGGCGCTGATCGCCGCGAACGCGAACATCGGCGTGGCGCAGGCCGCGTTCTATCCCACGCTCTCGCTCACCGGGCTCCTCGGCGTACAGAGCTCCGATCTCTCCGAGCTCTTCACCGCGGGCCGCGTGTGGAACGTGCAGGCCGGCCTGCTCGGTCCGATCTTCAACGCCGGACGTCTGCGCAATCAGCGCCGCGTGGCGGTCGCGGAGTTCGACATCGCGCTCGCGCAGTACGAGCAGTCGGTGACGCGCGCGCTGGCCGATGCATCGACGTCGCTCGTCTCGATCGAGAAGCTCGCCGCCGCCGAAGGCGAGCGCGAACGCGCGCTGCACGCGAACGAGGAAGCGGTGCGGCTGGCGCGCATCCGCTACGAGTCCGGCTTCTCGGCGTACTTTGAAGTGCTCGACGCGATGCAGCAGCTCTTCATCGCCGAGAACAATCTCGCGCGCATGCGGCGCGATCGTCTGGTCGCGCTCGTGCAGCTGTACCGCGCGCTCGGTGGAGGTTGGGAGTCGTAGCGCTGATCGTCAAAGGGCTGTTGCTCGGGTGGTCGGTGGCGTGGCCGCCGGGGCCGATCAACAGCGAGATGATCCGCCGCGGCCTCTCGCGCGGATTCTGGCCGGCGTACGCCGTCGGCCTCGGCGCGTGCACGGCCGACTTCTGCTGGGCGCTGGCGGTGATGCTCGGCGCCGGCGCGCTGGCGAACGTGCGCGGCGTGCAACTGGCGCTGGCCGCGATCAGTTTCGTCTTGCTGCTCGTCCTCGCATTCACGTTCCTGCGCAACGCGCTGCACGGATGGCGCGCCATGCGCGGCTCCGCTGCTCCGGCGCCGCGCGCGCCGTCCGCGCTCGACACCTCGCGCGGCGGCTGGCTGCTCGGCCTGGGGATGGCCTTCTCCAGTCCGTGGAACATCGCCTTCTGGCTCGCGGTCGTCGGTCAGCAGGCCGGCGCGACGCTCACGTTCCTCTCTTCGCTGACGCTTGCGGCATCGGTCGTCATCGGCGCCGCGACGTGGGGACTCTTCCTCTGCGCGGCCACGCGCCTCGGCGCACGTTTCGCGTCGCCGCTGTGGGAAGTGATCACGAACGCCGCGACCGCGCTGCTGATGATCTTCTTCGCGGTGCAGCTGGCCCTGCGCGTGATGAGGTAATAACGCGCGCCGCTCCGCGTCCGTGCGGATATCAGATCGGCTTCCGGTTTCCCTGTCTCTGCCCGTGCTCCGCCTCCGAGGTGCTCTGTCGATTTCCGTCCACAGATCAACCGGAGGAATCCATGAAGTCTTTGATCAGATCCGCATTCGTAATCATCGTCGCGGCAACGTGTGTCGTCAGTGCCGAGGCGCGGAAGACCGCGCTGCAGGGAACGGCCGAGGGCCGGCTCCTCGAGCTCGCGGCAAAAAACGACAAGGTCTCCGTCATCGTGGGAGTGAATGTCGAAGGGGGCTGGAACGCCGCCAACAATCGCATTCCGGAGAAGGCGTTGGCGCAGCGGCAGAAGGCGCGTCAGACGAAAGAGCGCGTGCTGCGGGCGCATCCGCATGCGTCGCGGCGCGCCGACCGCGATTTCCAGTTCATCCCGTATTTCGTGCTCGACGTGGACCAGGCCACGCTGCGTGAGCTGATGAACGACGACGACGTCATGAGCATCGAGGAAAACGACCAGGTGCAGCGCACGCTCATGGAGAGCACGGCCATCATCGGCTCGCGGACCGCGAATCAGCGCGGCTACGGCGGCTCGGGCTGGTCCGTGGTCGTCATCGATGACGGCGTGGAGAGCACGCATCCGTTCATCCTCGGTCACGTCGTGGACAGCGAGCAGGCCTGCTTCGCGGCGCGCTGCCCGAACGGCGAGACCACGATGTTCGGCCGCTACTCCGCCGAGCCATGCGGGTACCTGTGCGACCACGGAACGCACGTCGCGGGCATCGCCGCGGGCAGCCGGCCGTCACGGAATCTGTACGGCGTCGCGCCGGACGCGTACATCACGGCGGTCCAGGTGTTCACGCAGAACGGGAACAACGTCACCAGCACGCGCGACGAAATCCTGGCCGCGCTGGACTGGGTGTACGGCCGCGCGTGGATGGGCGGCTACGCGGCGGTGAATCTCAGTCTCACCGTCGGAGGCTCGTACGCCACGCGCGCGCAGTGCATCAGCGCCAGCGGCTCCTTCGAAAACTCAATTGCCAACCTGTGGTACTCCGGCATCGCCGTCGTCGCCGGCGCGGGCAACGACTCCAACTCGCGCTACTACGCACCGGCGTGCAACACGTACTCGATCGCGGTCGGCGCGACGAACGACGACGACACCTTCGCCGCGTACTCGAGCTACCCGGCCGGACTCGATTTCGCGGCGCCGGGCGGCAAGGGCGTGTGGAACTTCAATCATTTTGAGTACCCGGTCGGCCAGGGAATCTACTCGTCGGTTCCGGGCGGTTGGGCGGAGAAGGTGGGCACGTCGATGGCGGCGCCGCACGTCTCCGGAGCTTTCGCCGTGCTTCGCTCGGCGGCGGGATTCCGCGCGTCGGTGGTGTCGCTCTACGACGCACTGCGCTCGACCGGCACGAACGTGATGATGCCGTCCGGCAGCACGACCAAGCGCATCAACGTCAACGCCGCGGTCAGCGTCTTCCGTCCGTAACGTACTTTTCGAGCAGCTTCCGCTGCGTCGCGTCCGGTGTGGCGCGCCGCAGCGCGGCGACGGCCTGATCGCGCAAGCCCGCACGCGCCGCGAGCACCGCGTGCAACACGAAGTCGTCCGGATGCCCACGCCGCGCCTCGGCCAGCGCGTCGTGATCGCGCTGCGACACGATGCGGAACGTGGCCGGCGGCGCGGGTGGCGCGGGGACGATCTCGTTCCCGGCCTGCACCTGCCACGTGTACACGCGTCCGCGCGACAGCGCATGCGGCGGAGTCCAGTGCGTCGACGCCAGCGGCTCGCTCTGCGCGACCGGCTCCTGTCCCGCGAAGATCGACACGACGTACGCCGCGCCCTCGCGCTTCGGCCACGAGAGCTCCGGGCGCGTTTCATCGATCACGCCCAGCGGCGCGAGTTTCGACGACGAAGGATCGGCGGCGCCGCGCAGCACGTCCGGTGGCAGCTCCGTCTCGCGCGGGAACGGCAGCGCGGCCGACGCCACCGCGGTAGTCACGAGACGCTCCCACTCCGCGTGCGCGTAGCGCGGCGCGCCGGGCGGCGTGTCGGGCGGCGCGACGGTGAGCGTCAGCGGCGGATGCGGCAGCGGCGGCGGCTGCAGCGGAAGCGTGTCGTCGTGCTGCAGGATCATCACCGCGGCGATCGTGGCCGCGGCGGCCGCGGTGACGGCCACGCGCCAGCCGCGAACGCGGTTGCGGGAAATCGTGCGGCGCAGCGCGGCCAGATCGGCGAGGTCCTCGCGGCACGTCGCGCAGTCGTCCAGATGCGACTCCACGATCTCGCGCTCGACGTCGTCCGCGACGCCGTCGGCGTACGCGGTGAGCTCGGGATGCCACGGACCGTCGTCCTCGTCGTCCAGCGGCACGGCATCGAGATCGAGATCCCCGGTCAGACGCGCGCAGTCGTCGCACGCGCCGGCGTGACGCAGCAGTTCCGCGATCTCCCGCGGCGTGAGCTCCCGCCGCGCCAGACGGCGCAGCATCTCTTGCGACATGTGTGACCCTTCGACCATCAAGACGCCCGATCGTTGCGATTATTACGAAGCCTGCGCCGCAGCCGCTCGCGCGCGGACTTGCGCAGATTGATGACCTGCTGCCGCGTCACACCCAGCGCGGCGGCGATGCGCAGGTCGTCCAGCGGCAACTCGTTCCAGAGCTCGGCGAGCTCCTGGCCTGACATCTCCCGCGCAGCGGCGATGTCGTCGAACTTCGCCGTGCCCGTCAAGATCAGCAGTGCGATGACGTTCGGCTCGTCCTCGCCGCGCAGGTTCAGGAGCAGGGCTTTGCGCTG
>DATLBM010000439.1:0-5369 GCA_035526885.1 Thermoanaerobaculia bacterium
ATGCGCGAGCGCGGCGCCCATGTCCGAGGAGAAGAGCGCGTAGTCGTGCGTTGTGTCCCAGGAGAGAAACGACGGAATCTCGCCGAGCACGCACGCAACTCCGCCCGCCATCGCCTCCGCCGCCGGCAATCCGAATCCCTCCTCGGCGCGGCTCGGTCCGAGGAACACATCGGCGTTTGCGAAAAGGGCCGCCATCTCGGCCGTCGGCAGCGCCACGTGAAACTCGGCGGCCAGCGTCGCGGGCTCGTTGTCGTCGGGCAGCCATTGCGAGACGCGGATCAGATCGAAGTCCGCTCCGAGGACGCGCGCGCGCTCGACGGCCTCGTAGCCGATGTCGATGCCTTTGAAATCCGCCTGCGCGGGTCCGATGAGCAGCACGCGCGGGCGCGCGTTGCTCGCGCGGTTCGGCTGATAGAACTCGTCGTCGACGATCTGGCCGACGTAGGTCGCATCGTCGTAGAACGCGCGGCAAACCGGCACGAGGTGCGGCGACACGGTGATCTTCGGCAGCGGCAGCGAGTACGCGGCGTCGATCTGCGGCTTGAGCTGCTGGTAGCCGGTGAAGGCGCCCTCGTAGCCCTGGCAGAAATGCACGCCGCGTTTGCCGCCGAGGCGATGCGCGTCGGCGAGCGTCGTCCAGAAGGTGCCGACGATGAAGTCGTAGCGCGATGCATCCACTTCATCGAACGACGCGACGTGAAGCCACTGCGCGTGCGAGCTGCGCCACGTCAGCGGGCCGGCGGTGGTGATGAGCGTGACTTCATGGCCGCGGTCCGTGAGCGCGTCCGCGTGCGCCACGGCTACGCGCGTGCCGCCCGCGATCTCGGTTCCGGCGAGGAGGTAGGCGATCTTCATCGGCGGAACTGCAGCAGGCGATAGGCGTACACGCCGCGGCGGTAGTGATCGACGTAATCGCGGCCGCTGGCGAGGAGATCGTCAATCTGTTGACTGTCGAGCCCGAGGTCTTCGATCAAACGGTCGCGGTAGCGGGGAATGCGGGACATGAAGTAGTCCATCGTCGGCGGCGCCTTCTCCGAAACGTCGAGATCCTCGGCGATCGTGAAGCCGTTCGCACGCGCGGCGTCGAGAAAGGCATCGTAGCGATGCAGCGCGCCCTCGTCGCGCATCGCGAGCTCGTCGAGGACGATCACGTGCGAGGTCAGCTCGCGCGCCTTCGCGAAGAGCGCCTGCGAATCGATGTACTGCGACGATTCCTGAAAAAACACGGCCTCGAATCGCTCGGCGGGAGGAAAGTCTTCGAAGCGGAGGCACTGCACGTTCGCGTGCGGATGGCGCGCGCGGACGATTTCGATCTGCGACGCGTCGGGCGTGATCCCCGTGACGTCGTAGCCGCGAGCCACGAGCTTCGCGAGCGTGGTGCCGAGGCCGGTGCCTACTTCGAGCAGCCGTGCCGGCGGCGGCGGGAGTCGTGACAGCAACAGCGCGGTCGACCGCTCCTGCGCCACGAGCAGCGGCTCGTCCGGACGCTCGAACAGCCCGTAATGCAGATAGGCCACCTCGCCCTCCTCGTGCGTGAGGATGTGCATGAACACGTTCAGCGGGTAGGTGAAATCGCGATAGGCGCCGGGGCCGGACGACACGCGCGGCATTCTACTGTCTGCGCAACCACACTCTTCGCCGTTCGGGCGGGACGGTGCGCAGACTCTCCACCTGCGCTTCCGTGAATTGGCTGGAATGATTGGCGGCGTCGCGGATCACGTACTGCCAGTCGCCGGCAAACGCCCAGGTGAACGGCTCTTTCACGCCGATCTCGATGCCGTCCGGCTCGATGCGCGCCAGCGTCTCGAGCAGCCACACGTTTTGCGCGCCGCTGTCGCGCACGAGCGCGCCGGTCTCGCGATGCGCGGGATGGCCGGTCGTCCCGTGCTCCGGGTCGAAGGTCAGGATCATGTCCGGATTTTCGGAAGCGACGACGCTGCGAATCATTTCGACGATTGCCTCGCGATCGGGCCACGGGGCGAGAACGTCGGGCAGCGACTGCTGCGTGAGGCGCAGGTTGAGCATGGCCGCGGCGCGGGCCATTTCCGCGGTGCGAACGTGCGGATCGCCGCCTGCTTCGCCGCGCGTGAGGACGAGGATCGCGCATGACGCGCCACGGTCGATGCAGTGCGAGGCCAGGAACGGCGCGAGCAGAATCTCGTCGTCCGGATGCGCGGTAATCACGAGGATGCGCTGCGGCCGCGGCACCCACGAGGCCACGGCACGGACGCGTGCGGCACCGGTTTGGCAGCAGAAGATCAGGAACACGGTGGCGAAGGCGCGCATTTTTGGTTGATACGCGTGCCGGCGACCCGCCGTTGTTGCCGTGTTGCCGGTTGCCATGTTGCCAGGCCAGTCATGGCATCCAGGCCATGCAGCGCAGGCAACACGGCAAGCGGCAACCGTTCCGGAGGATGTATGCGAATTGCGGTCACTGTGATTGTCGGCCTCCTCATTTCCTGTCGCTACGAGGCCCCTCCCGCTCAAGCGGCCCGTCCGGAATTGCGCCAGCGCACGGTGTGGCAGCGCAGCGATCTCGCGGGGAAGAAGGTCTCGCAGAAGTTCGTGCTGCAGCCGCAGGTGCTGTCGCGCTGCGAAGTTGGCTCGCGGCTGGGCAATGACAACCTGGTGGCTGCACCCGTATCGACGTTCGGCGAGCAAGACTCGATCTACATGTCCATGTGGCTGAACGAGGCGCCGGAGGGATTGCAGTTGTCGATGCGGGTCCTCGACGCGGACGAGAACGAGATCGGCACCGCCTCGCGCGATGACGCCGGCGGCGCGCGCGCGGTGACGATGCAGGTCGGCGAGACGCTGGGGCCGGGACGCTACACGCTCCAGGGATTCTGGGGCGGCAACATGGTCTGCGAGAAAGAGATCTCAGTTGCGCGCGGGGTCGGCGGGACGGCGAAAGGGAGCGAGAAAACGTAGGCTCTCGATGCGGCTGGACAACTCGTTGCCGATGTCCTCCGCGCGCGCGACGACGTCGCTCATCTCCAGCAGGCGCTGCTTCTCCTCGACGTCGAGGGTGAGCGACATGATCAGCGCGTTCGTCAGCGCCTCGAGATTCACGGTCTCGATCTCCGGCACGGCCTTCTGATCGGGGAGATAGCGCAGGTACTGCCGCGACAGATCGGCCAGCCACTCCCGCTGCGTGAACGCAGTCTCGACGCTGCCCTCCGTCTCCGGTTCGGCGATCACGCGCGCGGTGCGATACGGCACGCGGGACACCTCCTCGACGATGCGGATGCGCGCGTCGCCGCGCACGACGATTTCGTAGCGCCCATCCTCGAGGAGCCGGGCCTGCTCGATGGTGCCCATCGTCCCGAACGGATGCACGGCCGGCGCGCCGAAGTAGTCCGCCTCCCAGCCGGAGCGCAGCAGCACGATGCCGAAGCGCGAGTCGCCGTCCAGCGAGTCGCTGACCATCTGCCGGTAGCGCGGCTCGAAGATGTGCAGCGGCATGCGCGTGTGCGGAAAGAAGACGAGGTTCGGCAGCGGGAACAGCGGCAGCAGAAACTCACCCTCGGGCAAAGCAGACATCGCCGAAAACTCTACAACATCTTCTCGACCTGCTCCCGCGCCGCGCGGGTGTGGCGCAGCAGCGCCGCGCCGATGCGCGGGCTGCGCGTGGTGGACAGGGCCAGGTCGAGCGCGCGCGGACGCGAGAGCAGCGCCGCGACGGCGCGGCTCCAGCGAATGCGCGGCGCGAAGAAGGCGTGATGCCGCGCGCGGTACTCGCGCTCGATGGCGTCGCGATCGGCGCCGCCCAGGAGCCGGAGGATGAGCGGAGCGAGGAGGACGGCGGACTGGATGGCCATGGCCATGCCGTTGCCGGTCAGCGGATCGATGACGCCGGACGCGTCGCCGATCATGAACACGCCTTCCTCGACGGGCGAGCGCGCGCGGAAGATCACCGGCTCGGAGGAGAGAAAGTGCTCCTGCGCCGGCTCGTGCGCGGCGTAAAGCGCCTCGAGATGCGGCGCCTCGTCGCGCAGCGTTTCGATGAATGCGTCCCAGCGACCTTTGTGGCCCGCCAGTCGCGTGGCGTGCACGAGCCCGCAGATGTTGGTGATGCCGCCTTCGACGGCGTTCACGCCGAGGTAGCCCTTGTCGAAGGCGTAGAGATCGATGGATTGGTTGGCGGTTGGCGGGTGGCGGTTGGCGGTTGTTCTGTAATGGCGTTTGAAGCCGAAATTGCGGTCTTTCGCCTCGACGAACGAGCGCTTGAGCTGTTGATCGAAACGCCCCCAGCGGCCCCACGCGCCGACGACGACGCGCGCCGCGATCTCCGAACCGCCAACCGTCAACCGCCAACCGCCAACCTCGTGCCGCAGCGCGCTGACCGCGTCTCCGCAATGAACGGCCGCGCCGCGCGAGATCGCGCATCGCAGCAACGCATCATCGAAATACATTCGCGAGACGCCGCGGGCCGGATGCGGGAAATCGAACGCGTACGTACGCTTCGAGCCGACCACGCGGCAATGAGTGATCGACGGAGCGCCGTCGAGCGGGACTCCCAGCGATTCGACGACCGGCAGGGCGTCGTACGAGAGAAACTCGCCGCACAGCTTGTCGCGCGGAAACGCGTCGC
Source organism: Thermoanaerobaculia bacterium (assembly GCA_035526885.1). GTDB lineage: Bacteria > Acidobacteriota > Thermoanaerobaculia > Gp7-AA8 > Gp7-AA8 > QHVT01. The sequence goes on from DATLBM010000439.1 coordinate 4,595, forward strand.
GATCGAAAAGCGTCACCGCGACGCCGCGCGCGGCGAGCAACGCCGCGAGCGTGGAGCCCGCGGGGCCGGCGCCGATGATCGCTACTTCCACAGCAGCATCGCCCAGCGGAACGGCCAGCGCCGGATCAGATCCCACTTCGCAGCGCCGCTCTTTGCCGCGATCTCCTTCGCCTCCGCGACCGTGTAGCCCTGCCGCACCGAGGCCGGTGCGTCGAGCGCGGTCACGCGGCCGACGACGCGCAGCCAACCCAGCACCATCGTGAACCAGAGCGGGAAGTAGTGGCGGCGCGTGTCGGTCATGGCCACGCCTTTGCGCGCGATGCGCAGCGACTCGCCGAGGATCACGACGTTCTCGTGGGGCGAGAAGTGGTGAAAGAAGTGCGACGACGTGACCAGGTCCACCGCGCCATTGCGGAACGGCAGCCGCGTGGCGTCGCCGACCACGCGATGCACGCGCGAGCCGTCGCGCAGATACGCGAGATGGGCGAGGTTGAAATCGAGTCCGATGCGCAGCGGCACGCCGGCGAGCGTCTCCAGCTGATCGCACGTGCCCGCGCCGAGGTCGACGATCGATTGCGGCGCGAAGCGCGACGTCATCGTGCGGAACATGCCCAGGCCGCCCGCGTAGCGGTTGATCTTGCGCAAGTCGCGCAGCGACCGCTCCATCTCCGCGCGCGGCACCTGCTGCTCATCGAGCAGCTCGTCGGATTCGATGCGAGGAGGAGTGAGCACGTGATCGAGGTTAGCAGAGCAACGTGGCGACGGGCGTCAGCCC
>DATLBM010000440.1:0-3670 GCA_035526885.1 Thermoanaerobaculia bacterium
CTGCGAGTCTCATAGTCTCATAGGCTCACAGCCTCATAGGGGCGTGCGCATTCACCCGCCTCCACTATGAGACTGTGAGGCTATGAGACTATGAGACTCCTCAGCTCGGCGACTCGACGACTCGACGACTCGACTCCCCCCCGCCCGTGATAAAACTCGCGCAGCATGAAAGACATCGTCATCCTCGGCGGCGCCCGCACGCCGATCGGCTCCTTCCTCGGCACTCTCTCGTCTCTTCCGGCGCCCCGTCTCGGCGCCGTGGCCATCAAGTGCGCACTTGAAAACTCCGGCGTCTCCGCCGATCAGGTGCAGCAGGTCATCATGGGCAACGTCCTGCAGGCCGGCATCGGGCAGGCGCCGGCGCGGCAGGCCGGCATCTTCGCGGGCGTGCCCGTCTCCGCCGGCGCCGTCACAGTCAACAAAGTCTGCGGCTCCGGCATGAAGGCCGTGATGTACGCCGCGAATGACATTCGCTGCGGCGAATATGACCTGGCCGTCGCGGGCGGCATGGAATCGATGTCCAACGCCCCGTACGCGCTGCCGCAGGCCCGCGGCGGCTATCGCATGGGCAACGGCAAGATGATCGACATCATGATCCACGACGGCCTGTGGGACCCGTACGGCGACAAGCACATGGGCAACTGCGCCGAGGCCTGCGTGTCGAAGTACGAGTTCACGCGCGAGCAGCAGGACCAGTACTCGCTCGAGTCCTACCGCCGCGCCCAGGACGCCGTGAAGACCGGCAAGTTCCGCAAGGAGATCGCCATCGTCGAGATCGAAGGCCGCAAAGGCAAGTCCGTCGTCGTCGATGACGAGGAGCCGTTCACCGCGCCGCTCGAGAAGATGACCACCCTGAAGCCGGCTTTCGTGAAGGATGGCGGCACCGTCACCGCCGCCAATGCCTCGAAGATCAACGACGGCGCCGCGGCGCTCATCGTCACGTCCGCGGATTACGCGCAGAAGAACAACCTCAAGCCGCTCGCGCGGATCGTCGCGCAGTCCACTGCCGCGCACGAGCCCGAGTGGTTCACCACCGCGCCGGCGAAGGCGATCGACATCGTCCTCCGCCGCGCCAACATGACCGCCGACGACATCGACCTCTTCGAGATCAACGAGGCCTTCGCCGTCGTCGCGCTCGCCGCGATGAAGGACGCGAACATCCCGCACGACAAGCTCAACGTCCACGGCGGCGCCGTCGCGTTGGGTCATCCCATCGGCGCCAGCGGAGCGCGCATCCTGGTCACGCTCATCCACGCTTTGCAGGATCGGGGTGCCAGGCGCGGCCTTGCGGCGATCTGCATCGGGGGCGGCGAGGCAGCGGCGATGATCGTGGAAATGCTATAGCGCCATAAAAGTTATTTTGTTAACATTGGGCCGCGCGGAAACGCGCGGTCCTTTTTTTTGTTCTCCGGGGTCCCTTCGCGTTGTCTCAAGTCTCACCGAACGATCCGCATCCCAAGGAGCCTCATGCTTTCTCGAGTCGCAGCGCTGGCCGCCTTTGCTTTCGCCCTGACCCTTCCCGCCCACGCCATCACCCGGTCGTGGACCGGAGCGACGAGCGCGTCGTGGGCCGACGCCTCCAACTGGTCGCCAGCTGCTGTGCCTGCCCCTGAAGACCTCCTGGTCTTCCCGGCCGGCGTCACGCGCACGGCGATGACGAACGATCTCCCCGCCGGCACGTCGTTCGGCGCGATGCACTTCGCCAAGGGCTACACCGTCGACGGCAACGCCATGACGCTGACCGGCGACCTCACCTTCGATCAGTCGACGTACCCGTACTTCGTGATGAACGCGCCGATCATCCTCGGCGCCAACGTGAAGCTCGGCGCCGCCACCACCAGCGAGTACCGCGGCGCGATCGACGTCAATGGCCGCACGCTCACCATCGACTCGTACAACACGCGCCTGATCGGCGCCGTGAACGGCACGGGCACGCTGAACGTCTCCTTCCCCGGCCTCTCCATCGAGAACGGCGGCACGTTCAGCGGCGCGATCAACGGCATCGTCGACGTCGCCGGCTCGCTGCCGCACGCGAACGTCAACGGCGCTGCAAGCGGCAACGGCACCATCGGCATGCTCACCGCCACGCAGCCCGTCTTCCTCGGCACGAAGACGCCGGCGTACACCAGCGACCCGCACACCATCGGCACGCTGCACACGCAGTCGGCGTCCATCGGCGGCCAGTTCTTCGTCGATCTCGTTCCCGGCGGCGTGTCCGACCAGCTCGACGTCACCGGCAGCGTCACGCTCGCCGGCGGCTCGTGGCTGTCGTTGTCCGTCGCATCCGGCGCGGTCGGCGCCGGTCAGAGCTTCACCATCATTGCGAACGACGGCAGCGACGCCGTGAGCGGCACGTTCGACGGATTGCCGGAAGGCGGGCAGCGCAGCGTGCCGGGCGGCACGGTGTCCATCAGCTATCACGGCGGCGACGGCAACGACGTCGTGCTCACCGTCGTCGACGCGAAGAAGACCTGGACCGGCGCCGTGAGCGAGAACTGGTCGAATCCGAACAACTGGTCGCCCGCTGCGGTGCCGACGCCCGGCGAGTCGCTCGTCTTCCCCGCCGGCGCGCGCACGTCGATGGTCAACGACCTCGCCTCCGCGAGCGTAGGCTCGATGGACTTCCGCTCCAGCTACGTGCTGAGCGGCAACGCCATCACGCTCGGCGGCGACGTCTTCTTCGACGTCAACACACCGCTCTTCACCTGCAACGCGCCGCTCATCCTCGGCGCCGACGTGCATCTCCACTACGCGCTCACCAACGATTACACCGGGGCGATCGACGTCAACGGCCACACCCTCACCATCGACTCGTACAACACCACCGTGAACGCGCTTCTCGGCACCGGCACGATCAACGTCACCGGCGCGGGCGTGCGGATCGCCGGCAGCGGCACGTTCGACGGCACGATCAACGGCGGCGTCGAGGTCGGAGGTCTGCTGCCGAACGCCGACGTCGCCGGCGGAAGCGTCAGCGGCGCGGGCACGATCGGCGCGCTGACGACCACCGGCGCGTTCTCGCACGTCTTCCTCGGCGTAAAGAATCCGTCCTACAGCAGCGATCCGCACACCATCGGCACGCTGCGCACGCAGTCGCTGTCCCTCGGCGAGGCTCAGTTCTTCGTCGACATCGGCGCGGCGTCGGACCAGCTGATCGTCACCGGCAGCGTCACGCTCAACAATTCGTGGCTCAGTCTCTCCGTCCCCAGCGGCTCGATCGCGAACGGACAGTCGTTCGTGATCATCGACAACGACGGCAACGATCCCGTCTCGGGCACGTTCTCAGGATTGGCTGAAGGTGCAACGATCAACGTCGGCGGCGCGACGCTGAAGCTCACCTACACGGGCGGCGACGGTAACGACGTCGTCCTCTCAGCCGGCAGCGCCACGAAGAGCTGGACCGGTGCACAGAGCGCGTTGTGGTCCAACCCCGCGAACTGGTCACCGGCGGCGATTCCCGCGACCGGCGAGGCTTTGCTCTTCCCCGCCGGCGCCGCGAATCGCTTCATGACCAACGATCTCAATGTGGCCGTCGGCGCGATGGACTTCCGCGACTCCTACAACCTCGGCGGCAACGCCCTCGCCCTCACCGGCGACGTGACGTTCTCCGCGCAGACCTTCATCAGCGATGCGCCGCTCGTCCTCGGCGCGAACGTGCACATCGGAGGCG
>DATLBM010000441.1:0-5591 GCA_035526885.1 Thermoanaerobaculia bacterium
CTCGTGCATGTTGTCGCGCGTGAACATGGTGAACGGGATGTTCGCATCTTCGAGCGCGACGATGGCCGCACGCGCGGTCGGACCGCGTCCAAGAACGGCGGCGTGTGAGACTTGCGGGAGGAGAGCGGCGAAACCGTCGACGTCGGTGTTGTCGCCGAGGATCGTGCCGTCGACGTTGATGAGCGTGTTCGCGGCCTTGGCGCGCCGCGCGTTCTCACCCATCCGCGCATCGACGGCAAACGCTTCCTCCTTGAACGGCGTGGTCACGCTGAGACCGCACGGGTTGCCGCGCAGAAACGCATCGCGGATCTCATCGAAGGATTCGAATGACGCGATGGTGTACGCGGCGGGAACGTTCTTCTCGCGGAACAGACGGTTGTGAATGACGGGCGAGAGGCTGTGTCCCGCGGGATTGCCCACGATGGCAAAGACTCTCTCCGCTTTCGCAACGCCGTAGATCTCGTGCGCGCGCTCCAGCGTGAGCTGCGCCGGCGCGGCGATCGCGCCTCCGGCTACGAAAGCGAGCTCGGAGCCGAGGAACGGAGCGAGCATGCGCGAGTAGAGGCCGCGCTCGCCCATGCCGATCACGCTGCCCGGTAACAACGTCAGGAGGCGTTCGTTCTCCCCGAACGTTCGCGGCGTCGCGGCCAGCTTCGTGTGCGCACATCCGCGCGCACGCATCGCCGTCATGATCGCCTCGACGTCGTGCATCCCCTCGTAATCGTGATGCGAGTACACCGTGCGCTTCGGAACCTCGACGGCGTTCGGCCACTCCACGTCGATCAGGTCGATGCCGTGCTGCAGCGCCTCGACGGGCGTCAGGCCGCCGCGATACGTGAGGATGATCGGCTTGGCCGTCGCGTTGCGCAGCGCCGCGTAGTCGATCGACGGAAACCGCTCCGCGCGCACTTCCACCATGTCGTGCGGCAGCGCAATCTTTTTGATCGCCTCGATCGCCGCCGCGCACGTTTCCTCGTAAACGGTGACGACCAGCTTCATTCCGCGAGCAGCTCCATGCGCTCGTGCGCCGAGTGCGCGCGGCGCGTGTCGCCGGCGCGCGACCACATGCTCACCAGGTTCGCCAGCACGCGATGCAGCGTCTCGCGGCCGCTCGACGCGCGCAGATGCTCGCTGGAGAGCGTGGTCGTGCCGCCGCTCAGTTGCTTGAGCAGCGCGGCGATCTCCGGCACGGTCAGCGTCTGGCCGGAGTGAAACGCATCGACGTACACCTCGTTCAGCTCGAACTGCACTTTCACGATGTAGTGTCCCGGCAGTCCGACGCCGGACGCGTTCAGTCCGATCTTCGCCGCGACGTGCAGAAAAACGATGGCCAGCGTGATGGGGATGCCGAGCTTCCGGTCGATCACTTCGTTGAGATACGCGTTGCGCGGGTCGTAGTAGCTCTGCGTGTCGCCGCGATAGTTGTCCGTGTCGAACATCTCCGCGTGGAGATGGCCGAGGCGGAAGATGCCGGGCTCGCCGCGCCTGCAGCGCTTCTGCACGCGCGCCGCGAGGGTGTTCAGCTCGTCGAGGTGACCGTTGAGATCGAGGCGCGGGTAGTCCTCCAGCGCGATCAGCAGCGCACCTTCCGCCAGATTTTCGTGAGTGATTTCGCCCTCGGCATACTCGATGAACCGGCGGCGTGCTTCGGCTGGATGAATGAGCATTGGTTGGCGGTTGGCGGTTGGCGGTTGGCGGTTGGCGCGGGCTTCGTTCTCCCGCCAACCGGCAACCGCCAACCGACAACCGTTCCGCAGTGTACCCTTCGCCCCGTGCGAATCGAGCGGACCGAAGCGATCGTGCTGCACACCTTCGCCGCGCGCGAGCGCGACAAGATGGTGGTGTTTCTCACGCCCGATCACGGGAAGCGCAAGGGGTGGGCGTACGGCGCGCGCGCCATCCGCAGCCGCTTCGGCGCGGCGCTCGAGCCGCTGGCCAAAGTGCGCATCGGCTATCGCGAGCTGGAGAACGACGAGGTGGTGCGCATCGAGTCCGTCGATCTCGTGCGCTCGCTCTTCCCCGCGCAGCAGAACCTCGTGAGCAGCGTGGCCGCGACGTACATCGCGGAGATGGTCGATGTGTTCGCGTCGCCGAACGATCCCGCGGAGCTGATCTATCGCCTGCTCGATCGCTCCTGCGAGGCGCTCCTCGACGGCGCTCCGCCGCTGGCGGTGGTGACGTACGCGGAGATCTGGATGCTGCGCCTGGCGGGCATCTTCCCGAACGTGCGCGAGTGCATCTCCTGCGGCGGCGCTCTATCGCGCCCGCTTCGCTACGACGACAAGCTGGAAGGCTTCGTCTGCACCGACTGCGCGACGCGCGATGCGTACGTGATCTCGAACGACGTCACCGACGCCATTCAATTGCTGCAACGCCCCGTGCACGAGTTCAACGCGCCGACGGAAGTGCTGCTGGAGATCCGCTCCCTCGCCGGCACCGTGCGGCGCAATTTCCTCGGGCATGAGTTGAAGTCGTTCGAAGTGCTGGCGAGCGTTCTGGGAACTTCTGAATCATGACGAACATCCGCAATTTTCTTTTCCTGCTGCTCCTCACCGCGTGCGCCACCGCTCCCGCCCTGCAACCCGTCAACGCGATGCTCGACGACTGGCACCGCGCCGCCGCGGAGGCCGATGAAGCACGCTACTTCGGCGCCATGACGCCCGAGTTCGTGTTCCTCGGCACCGACGCCACCGAGCGCTGGGATCGCGCGTCCTTTCTCGAGTTCGCGCATCCCTATTTCGCGAAGGGCAAGGCCTGGACGTTCGTGCCGCGCGACCGCCACGTCCTCTTCTCGCCGCACGGCGACGTGGCCTGGTTCGACGAGAAGCTCGAGAGCGCCTCGTACGGCGAGTGCCGCGGCTCGGGCGTGGCGCGGCGGGTGAACGGCGCGTGGAAGATCGCGCATTACAACCTGACCATCCCCATCCCCAACGCGCTGGCGAAAAGCGTCGTGGAGATGATCCGCGCTACTCCATCCAATCCAAGATGATCCGCGCCAGCTCTTCCTCATGTCCGCCGAAGCCGTGGTCCGCTTCGCCGATGATGCCCAGCTCGGTCTTCGGTCCCGCGTTCTCGGCAAGGATCGCGACGCAACGCGGCACGTCGGAGCAGTACTCGTCGTGCTCGCCGTACAGCATCAGCGCAGGCTTGCGGATGCCGCGGATGTGGCGGAAGCGCGGCTTGCGCGAAAGGCGCACATCGCGCAGCACTTCCAGGAACGGGAAGACGTTGTAGTCGCCGTTCGGGTTGGCCATGTCGTAGAACGAGCGCCACGACATCGGCAGCGAGGACAGCGCGCGCGGCACGATGTCGAGCGAGTTGCGCCGCTCGCGCGCTTTCTTCAGCGCCGCGAAGTAACGGCGCGGTCCGAGCTGCTCGTACAGCAATCCCGTGTCGTCGCCGCCGCCGAGGAGGACGTAGCGCTGCACGCGCTTGCGCGGCTGGAGTGAATCGTAGACCGCGATCTTGTTCGCGCCGGTGGAATGGCCGATGAGCGTGAAGTCGCGATAGCCGCGCGCCCGCAACTCGCGCAACGCGCCGTCGATGTCGAAGACGCAGTCGCGGATTCTCTCGAACGCGTAACCGCCGAATTCACGGCCCATGCGCCGCATCACCTGCGCGCCGCGGTTGTCGAACGGAAAATAGGCGACGCCTGCTTTCGTGAAGAGTGATGCCAGGAGATTCGTGCGCGGCGATGTGAATACCGAGGAGCCGCCGGTGCCGTGCAGAAACAAGGCGGCTCGCGTCGAAGCGCGGCGCGGCTCGAACAAAAGTCCGGACAGCGTGATGCCGTCCGTGGCTTCGAACCTCAGGAGCGTTGCTGGCGGCTCAGGCGCGCGCCGTCGAATCGCCACACGTTCTCCTTCGTCAGATGCACGCCGCCGAGCCACGTGTCGGGATCGTTCACGGCCAGGTTGTCGACCTCCGCGCCGATCACGTTCATGCCCGCCGGCGTGATGGTGAGGATCGCTTTCGGCGGCGTGCCGTTCAGCGTGATCAGCGGCACCGCACACCACGAGATCCCCTGCAGAATCTGCCAAACCTCGGCATCTCCGAACCCGTATCGCGGCACGCGCGAGCTGAGGACGTCAAAGAGCGAGGCGAAGTCGTTCGTGCCGGTGGCGATCAGCTCCAGCGCGTGCTGTTCGAGTGCGCCCAGGCCGTTCCGCGTGGAGGGAAAGCGCGAAGCGTGGAGCGTGAAGCCCTCGCGCAGGAACGGGAGCTCCGGCGTGTCGCGCTCCAGCCACGGGTTCAGCGCGTCCGCATCCGGCGAGGTGTACGCGCGCCAGGCATCGCGCGCGGTCTGCATCATCGATGGCGTCACCGCGGAGCGCGACTCGAAGAGGAGATCCAGCTCGCGCTCGCCGTTTTCGCTGAGCGGCTTCGGACACCACACGACGGACAGACGCGCGCTGCCGAGGCGCTGCAGCAGATGGATGAGATGGACGAGGCAGAAGAGGTCGTGCTCGAACCAGAGCACGATCTCCTCGCCGCGCGATGGCGCGTCGTCGAGGAATTGCTCCTGTTCGAGAACGCCGGTGCGCGTGCGCAGCAGGTCTTCGTTGTAGCGCGTGGACAGCGCGCGGGAACGGCTCTCGATCCACTCCTCGCCGGGCACGATCGCGCCGGTGACGAGGGACTCGCGATACGCCACGTGCTCGCCGGGAATGCCGCTGCGCGACGCGAGCTGCGCCACGACGTCGCCGTTGTGGATGTGAATCATGGATGCCACCGCATGGCCAGCCACCAGTTCGTATCGCCGCGCAACTCACGAGGTCCATCGAGGATGCGCGCGGCGCCGGCGTCGAGCGCGAGTCCCGGCATCTTCAGAATCGGAAAAGGATCGGACAGCAGCGTGCCTTCGAGCCCCGCGAGCGAGAGGCGCGCGGCGCCGATCTCATGGCGCTGGTAGAAAGCGGTCAGTGGCACTCCCGGCACGTTCGTCTCGATGCGCCAGCCATCGTACTCATCGCCGCCGAGGATGGAAGCGGGAAGTGCGGGATCGAGGATGCGCAGGGCGTATTTGGATTGCGGCACGATCGACGACGGGACTCCGCCCAGAGTGACGTTCGCGCCGCCGTCGTGCTGATAGCGCGCGCCGAAGCGAAGCGAGCCGGCACGCACGCCCGCGGCGAGGAGGCCGCGCCAGTGTTCGTCATCGGCGTCGACGCGGACGCTTTCGTCGAAGCGCGTGGCGCCGAGCTGCTGGCGCGTGGAGAACGTGGCGTTCGCGAACGGGAAGTCGTCGTTGGCGCCGGCTTCGAGCGTCAGTCTCGAAAGCGGGAAGCGCCGCGACCAGTGCGCGCGCAGCTCGCCGCCTGTTTCGTCTTCGGCGTGATACGCGTGCACGTGGAGCTCGACGGGCCAGCCGCGCCACGCGCTGGCCACCGCGATGCCTTGCGGCATGTTGTTCGTGGCGAAGGATGCCAGGAGGATCGTGTCGAGCTTTCCGACGACGTCGCCGGCGCGCACGCCAACCTCGAAAGATCGTTGGTCTCGCGCCCACGTTTGGGAGGTAAGCCAGGTGAATTCCTGGCGGCCAACGCCGTAACGCAGGGCGGGCTTCAGCCCGCCTCCCCCGGGGGACGGGC
>DATLBM010000442.1:0-20063 GCA_035526885.1 Thermoanaerobaculia bacterium
GTTTCGATTCCGGGCGCGGCACACGTGGCGATGTGGGACACGCCTTCGGAGTTCAACTCTCTCGCTCTGTCTTTTCTCTCCGAGGCCGAGTCGCTTCCGCTCCCTGCTCTTGCTCCCGTCTTCTCCTGGGGCCTCTCCGGCTTCACCAACGGCATCGCGCACCGCCAATGCGGTACCCGCCGCGACATCGTCCTCGTGCACGGCCTGGGCATGTCCAGCGCGTACTTTGTGCACCTCGCGCGCGAGCTCTACGCCCGCGGTTTCCACCCCATCGCCCCCGACCTTCCCGGTTTCGGCGAGAGCAACAACGCACCGGCCGCCGCGCCCCTCGTTCATGCGCAGTGGCTCGCGTCGTGGGCCGACGCGGCCGGCATCCGCAACGCGACCTGGCTCGGTCACTCGACGGGCTGCAACGCGGTGGCGCACGTCGCTTCGCTCCGCCCGGACCTCGTGTCGCGCGCGGTCTACGTCGGCCCGATCTGGACGCGCCGCTCATCGCTGCGCATCTTCGCGATGCTCGCCCTCGACGCCTTCCGCGAGCCGCTATCGCTCTATCGCTACGTGCTTCGCGCCTACTGGCGCGCGGGCCTCGCGCGCTGGGCGCTCACGTGGCTTCGCCACGTCGCCGACCTGCGTACCCGGCCGCACTCCGGGACTTTTCTCGCCGGCACTCGAGACCCCCTCCCGGACCGCACGTTCGTGCCGGTGCGGGAGGTGGAGGGCGCGCACGCGTGCGTGTTCTCGCGGGCGGGGGCGGTGGCGTCAGAGGTTGGGACGGGAGCCGCGTGAGGCGTGCCATACCGCGATGATCTCGATGATGTCGCCTTTCACGCGATAGTAGATGTAGAAGCGAATACGTTCGAGCCACAGGCGACGCGCCGGCCTGCGCAGCCGGACGCGTTGTCCGATCAGTGGATTGGTTCGCAGCAGCCGGAAAGCCTCGTCCGTGTCGTGGTCGAATGCGTCCGGCGCCTTGTCGCGGTTTTTACGCCACCAGGCTGCACCACGATCCAGCTGCGCCATCGCCAGCGACGAGATGCGAACGCGGTACGAGCTCACCGATGCCGTCGAAGAAAGTCTTCGCGAACATCGTCCCACTCGACGAATTCGCCGCGTTCAAACTGAGCGATCGACTCTTCGAGCATCGCCTCTTCTTCCGGAGTGGGGACGTAAACGTCCTCGTCCTCATCCTTGCCCTTGTCACGGATGACGTACGGCATGCCTCATCGTACCTCGGTCTGCGTCAGAGTTGGGACGGGAGCCGCGTGAGGCGTGCCAGCCGCGCTCGATCTCGCGCCACGCGCGCGGTGAAGCGGATGCGGCGCTTCACTTACGGCCGCTGCGGCGACGAAGCTCCTGCTGAACCCAATCGCCATCGATCCACTCGCCGCGGTCCATTTCAGCCATGCGCTCTTCGAGCTCGGCTTCTTCTTCTTCCGTCAGGTCGTACTCCGGCGGCTTTTCGTCCCGGCCTTTGTCGCGCAGTTCGGACGGCATGCCCTCATCGTACCTCGGTCTGCGCCAGCGTCCGAGTGAGCCACAGGTTGGAGAGTTTCTCGAGCACGGTGTTCTGGCGCAGGCGGGCCCGGAGATTGGTGAAATCGACGAGGTCCAGGTGCTGGTCCTGGTTGAAGCAGGAGAAGACGAACGATTCCTTGCCCGTCTGCGGGTCGACGTGGCGCTGCAGGCATTGCGCGCAGACCTGTTTCATCATGCATTGCATCGGCGAGTTGATCGAGCCGATGCCGATGTGTGCGGGATTGAGGTGCGGCGCCAGGACTCCGTGACGCGCGTCTTTGACCGCGCGCATCATGCCGTCCGAGCCGATGGCGATCAGGCGCTGCACGTCGTGGAGTGAGAAGTCGCGAGGCGACGACGCGTACCACAGCATCGACTGCACGATGTTGCCGACGAACGCCAGGTCCTGCGGGCGCCGCGGCGCAATGGGATCGCCGACGTCGACGGACCAGATCACCTGATCGGTCGCGGACTCGATCTCGTCGCGCTTGAAGATGTCCGCCTCTTTCTTGTAGCCGGCGAAGTAGACGACGCGGCAGCCGTTGTCCTTCAGCGCCCTGGCGATCGAGAAGAGCACGGCGTTGCCGAGGCCTCCGCCGGCGAGGAGCACGGTTTCGCCGCGCGGGATTTCCGTCGGCGCGCCCGTGGGTCCCATCAAAACAACGGGTTCGTCTTTGCGAAGCAGCGTGCACAGTCGCGACGAGCCGCCCATCTCCAGCACGATCACGGACAGCAGGCCGCGCGAAGGATCCGTCGAGGCGCCGGTCAGTGCCAGTCCCTCCATCGCCAGCGTGGTGCCGTTGATCGAGGGCGCGAACGACTCGAAGTTCTGCAGGCGGAAAAATTGTCCGGGCAGGAAGTGTCGCGAGGCGAACGGCGCGCGCACGACCACTTCCACGATCGTCGGCGTGAGGCGATTGACCTCGTGCACGCGCGCGACGAGGCCATCGTCGAGACGCGCGATCAGCGCGCGCCACGCCGAGTCGTCGGCGGGCGCGGTCTCGCCCGCGAAGATCGCGGCGACGTGCGGGTAGCCGCGTTTCGCCGAGGCCATGGCCTTGACGACGTTGCCCGCGAACTGCGGATGGTTGTCGCCGTAGAACGAGATCAGCTTTTCCCTGCGCGACGGATGCTGGTACGACGTGAAGAAGCCGCGCTCGCGCGAGGCCGCGTCGTCTTCGATCAGCTCGCGATTCGGTCCCAGCGAATGCGATTGGAAGAATTGCTTCCACTTGTCGAGCTTGAAGGTGCCCGGATGTTCTTTCTCGTAGATGACGTTCGGCGCCGTGCCCGCGGCGATCATCACCGTGCGGGCCGGAAGCTCCACGATGTCGCCCGAGTCCTGCCACCGTCCGTCTTCGACGACCTGTTTCTCGAAGAGGAGCGAGCGCACGTGGCCGAAATCGTCCGCCACGGCTTCGACCGGCGAAAGCATCTCCGCGTACGCGATGCCTTCCTCGAAGGCCTTCTCGATCTCTTCGAAATTGAGGCGATACGCGGGTGAGTCGAGCATCGACTTGCGATAGGCGATGGTCACTCCGCCCCACGAACGGACCAGCGGAATGAAGTCCGGCGCCTCGCCCGCGGCCGCGGCGCGCGCACGCTCTTCGCGCACCGCCCGCCCGTGCGTGAGGAGCTCATCGAGGATGATCGTCTCCTCGGCGTCGTATCCCGCACGCACCACTTCCTCGCCCAGCTCCGCGCACATCGTCTCGTAGCGTGCGAGGACTTTCTCCACCTGCACCGGGTAGTACGCGAAGAGCTCCGTGGCCGTGTCGATTGCGGTGAGGCCGCCGCCGATGACCACGGCCGGCAAGCGCACCTGCAGATTGGCCAGCGAGTTTTTCTTGAACGCGCCCGTGAGCTGCAGCGCCATCAGAAAGTCGGACGCCTGACGCATGCCGCGCACGAGGTTGTTCTTCATGCGCACGATCGTGGGCGTGCCCGCGCCGGCGGCGATGGCGATGTGATCGAAGCCCAGCTCGTCGAACGCTTCCTCGATGGTGAGCGTGCCGCCGAATCGCACGCCGCCGTACATACGCAGGTTCTGCTTGCGCTCCAGCGCCAGGCGCATCACCTTCAGAAAATTCTTGTCCCAGCGCACGGTGATGCCGTACTCCGACACGCCGCCGAATCCCGCCAGCAGTCGATCGTCGAGGTCTTCCCACAACGTGCGCACGTCGCGAATCGGACCAAACGTAGGACGGGCTTCAGCCCGTCCATCGGGTCCAAACGTAGGACGGGCTTCAGCCCGTCCATCGGGTCCGAACGTAGGACGGGCTTCAGCCCGTCCATCGGGTCCAAAGGGCCGGGCTTCAGCCCGTCCAGCCTCGAGGCCGGGCTCGATCTTCAATCCGTCGATGGCCACGACGCCGAAGCCCTCGTTCGCGAGGTAGTGCGCGAGCGTGTAGCCCGCCGGCCCCAATCCGACCACCAGCACGTTGCGGCCGTTGTACGGCAGCGCCACGGGACGCTTCACGTTCAGCGGATTCCAAAGCGTCAGCAGCGAGTAGATCTCGAAGCCGTACGGCAGATGGAGAACGTCGGTCAGTGCGCCGGTCTCGATCTGCGGAATGTTGACCGGGTCCTGCTTCTGAAAGATGCAGGAGCGCATGCAGTCGTTGCAGATGCGATGGCCCGTGCCGGGGCACATCGGGTTGTCGATCATCACCAGCGCCAGCGCGCCGATGGCATCGCCGTCCGCGCGCAGGAAATTCATCTCGCCGATCTTCTCGTCGAGCGGACATCCTTCCAGCGCCATCCCCAGCGGATTCGGTTTGTACGTGTTGTTCGGCAGCAGGAAGCCCTTCGAGCAGGAGTCCTTCTTCCGCTCGTGGCAGTAGATGCAGTAGTGCGCCTCGTCCGCGATCTGGCGCGGCGTCATGCGCGAATCGGTGAGATGAAAAGCGTCGCGGCGCCGGAACTCGTGATGCTCGCCGCCGAAGCGCACGTCATCGACGCGCTCGATGGGGACGAGCTTGTCGAACACCAGCGGCTGTGGCAAACGGAAGGACGTCCATCCTTCGAACCGCCCTTCTTTCCATCGCGCCGCAACCCAGTTCGCGAGGAGGCTGCTCTGCGACACGGCCTCGGGCCCGTTCGACTTTTCCTGATCCAGCAGACGATTCGCCGCGATGGCCAGCGCGAGCTCGGGATCTGCATCCGGAGGCGCGAGCGTCGCGATCAGCTCCTCGGCGCCCGGCGCATCTACCGGCGCAGCGATCCTGGCCACGCGCTTGGCGACGAACTCTTTCTTGAAGCGCGCGACTTCCGCATCGCGCCGCGCGCGCTGCTGCTGCGCGGCGACCTCCGCGTCCGCGTGAAACATGCGCGTGACGAACGCGGAGAGGTGCCGGCCCACGGCGATCAGCAGCGCCGATTCCTCCGGCGCGGGCAGCTCGGAAGGCGCGCGCCGGTACGACTCGAATCGCCGGAACAGTTCCGCGTCGTGCTCTTCGACGAAGCCGTCGAAAGCGCGCGCGAGGTCGTTCAGGCGGGGGAGGGAAGCGAGATCGTCATAAGTGAAACCTTCGATACCGAGTTGCATGGGCTAAGGGCTCACAGGCGCAGAGGCTCAGAGGCTGCTGTGAGCCTGTGAGCCGATGAGCCTATGAGGCTGTTTTTCTCCGCACGTAGATGATCTTTTCGATGGACGCGTGCACCACACCTTCCGCGTCCGTGAGGTCGACATTGTAGGTGCGGTCCACCGGCTCGCCTGTGGACGTTGCGGAACGGATCGCGTCCAGCTCCGCGTCGTCGAGGCGAAAGTGCGCGTGGAGGGTCGTGCGTCCGGGCTTGCGAAAGCGGATCGACGCGGCCTTGTCCCAGACCACGTACTCCGATCCGAGACACTTCATCAGCATGATCATGTACAGCGGGTCGACGGAGGCGTACATCGATCCGCCGAAGATCGTGCCCACCGCGTTGCGGCTGCGCCACGTCAGCGGCAGGCGGATGCGCACCTCGCGGAAATCCGCGGAGATGTAGGTCACGCGCGCGCCGCTGCCGCGGTACGCGGGGAAGAGGTTGAACTTCCAGCGCATCCGCCGCGACTCAGGCGACTCGGGCATTCGCTCTCCAGGCCCACGCCGCGGCCATCAGCGCGAAGACGATCGCGGCGATCGCGTTGGCCGTCAAATCGGGCCGCTGATTCTGAAAGAGCACGCTCGCGGTCTGCAGGACGATGCCCAGGAAGACGAAGAGCGGCCACGCCAGCGGATTGCCGTTCAGCACGTAGCGGCCGATGATCCACGCCAGCACCGCCAGCACCAGCGCGCCGGCGAGTATCAGCGGCGCCTGCGCGGGCGTAGCCGCGGGATCGACGGCCGCGAAGAAGATCGCCGCGGTGATGAGGATCGCGCGATGCTTCCGCACGGCGGTGACCAGCAGCGCGATGGCCGCGGAGACGATGATCGCCGCCGGAATCGCTCGCAGCGTCTCGACGATGGCCGGAAACGGCATCGCCACTTCGCCGGGCGCATCGAGATTCACCACGGCCGCGCGCGGCACGGCGTGCGCGATGAAGCGCGCCGCGATGTCCGCCACGACCAGCAGCGCGATGGCCGTGATCGCGGCAACAACTGCGCTTCGTCCCAATCGCGCGCGGCCTTCCCGCGTGACGGCGCCGAGGACGTGCGGCATCGCGGCTTCCAGTCCGGCCAGGGCCAGGAAGATCAGGCCGATCTGCAGCGCGATCTGCATGACCGTCGACGTGAGCATGCTCACGCGGAACGTCTCCCAGGCCACGCTCGTCGAGTAGCCGGCGATCATCGACTCGTACTGCGCCGCGGTGGTGATCAGCGGAATGATCGAGAGGAAGAGCGTCCAGCGCAGCGCGCGGCGCCACGGCAGTCCGTGCTTGCGCGTGGCCATCACCAGTCCGGCGATGACCAGCGACAGCAGCGCCAGCGCGCCGAGGAACTTCATCGCCATCAGCACGAGATTCATGAAGGTCTCGGTGCGCGCGTCGCGATACACGCTCTCCGGCACCTTGATGGTCTTGTTGAACTGCGTCACCTCGGCACCGGCCACGCGAACGGTCACGCGGCGGAGCGCGCGCGGACCGACGGGCGTGCGCTCGTCGAAGTGCAGCAGCCAGTCGCGGCGCGCGGGCTGCGCGAACGTGAGCGCTTCCTTCAATTCGAACGCGCGCGGATCGAGTCCGAATCCGGCGAACGCGCGCTGCGCGATGGCCACGGCCTGCGCGTTCGCCAGCGCCGGACCAGGCACGCTCTCGTCCTGATACTTGTGATAGCCGACGACGCGCTGCGTGCGCGGGTCGACTTCCACGAAGATCTCTTCCTTCTGCATGGGCGTGAAGAAGCGCACCGTCCACGTGCCGGCCTGGATGCGCTCGCGGAAGACCTTCACCAGATCGCCGATGGACATGCCCTGCTGCACGAGATACGTCGCCGCGACGTCGTCGAAGCCGCCCGGCGCGCCGCCCTCCTCGCGTCCGTCGTCCTCATCCCACGAGCGGAATCCCTCCACCGGCAGCGCAATGACTTCCTGGAACGAGCCGCGCACGACGCGCCGCGCGATCTCCTTCGCACGCTCGCGCGAGATGCGGTAGTCGATGGCATCGGAAGGGGAGGGCGGACGGAAGTAGATCGCGATCGCCGCCAGGGCCACGATCCCGAGACAAACGAGCACGCGAGTGCGCGTCAGCGGGGCGGCTGGTTTGAGTTCCGCAGTCTCGATCGGCGCGGCGACGTCAGGCGCAGGCGGATGCACGGGCAGCGTCGCATTCGAGAGCTCCTCATCCTCCACGAAGCCGCGATTGCGCACGTACATCACGATCGACGCGATCAGCGGCACCGCGAAAATCAACGATGCCGCGGCCGCCGAGATCACGTAGTACGTGTTCCCCGATGCGAACAGCAGCGTGGCCGTGTACACGGCGTCGATCGTGTAGTGCCAGATCAGCAGCGCCAGCACGCCGAAGCGCTCCATCAGCAGCCCCGCGACGATGCCGGCCATCCCCACTTCCACGCCGCGAATCCAGAACGGCTGGTTGGGATACGCGGCGTGTCCGAAGCCCCAGATGAAGCCCGCCAGCACGATGGCGAACCATCTCGACCTCACGAACCTCTGCAGGAACGGGATCGCAAACGCCCGATTCAGAAACTCCTCGGAGAACGCCGGAAAGAATCCCGCGAACAGCACGCTCACCCACGGCACCGCGGTGTTCAGCAGCTCGTCGTACGGCACCTCGGCCGGCGACCACGCGCCGTACCGCTGCGCAACGAGGTAGAAGATGACTTGGTACGCGATGAACAGCGGCACGAGGGCGTAGCCGAGGATCAGGGAGATGAAGACGCGCTTCGAGGAGAGCGACTTTTTCGTCCAGACCCGCGGGATGGCCAGTTGCTGCGGATGCCGCTCGCGGAACAGCACCTCGCCCGCGCCGCAGATCACGATCAAGAGCATGGCCGTGCCGACGCTCTGCAAGGCGCCCCAGAAGATCATGTTGCCGAGGAAGGCGGGGTAGGAGGTGGCGGTCTCGTAGTAGGCGATCTGCGACGGCATCGAGTTCAGCGTCATCGCGCCGACGAGCACGATGGACGTCGCGCCGATGACCAGCAGAAAGCGGATGCGCAGATCGCCGCGCCGCAATCGGATGATGAAGATCACCACCGCGCCGAGGCCCAGCGCCGCCATGAGCATCGTGTCGACCTGGCTGGCGGCCGCGTTCTTCGAGCGCAGCTCGCGGTACGAGCGCACCCACGCATCCGGCACCTTCACCGACTGCGTGTAGCTCGTCACGATCGAGCCGTCGATGGTCACGGTGTAGCGATACGCGGCGCCCGCGGGACGCACGCGCCGCGACTCGTACGTGTAGATGCGCTGGATGCGCTGCGGCAGGCGCCGCTCGCTCGTCGAGACCAGCACCAGCTCTTCGACCTTCACGCCGATCGATCGCAGGAAATGCAGCGGCGGACGCACTCCCGGTGCCGGCGCGTCCTCGGGGATTTTGTGAAAGTAGCCGACGATCTCGCCGGTGGGCGCGACGTCGACGCTGAATTCTTCTTCGATGAGAGGCCGGAACCAGCGGTGATGCCACGTCCACACGCGGACGTCGTCGCGCAGCACGTGCTTCGCGCGATCGAGTCCCAGCGAGCGCTCGAGAAACACGCGCGCGTTGTCGTCGGAGTCGAATCGCACCGCGTGCTTCATCCCCACGACGTTCACGCCCTGCGCGGCCAGCGTCTGCACGGCAATCGCGCGCGACGACTCGCGGTCGTATTTGAAATCGATCGACGCCTCGGGGAACGCGGACGAGAAATACCGCGCGATCACGAACACGCTCGCCGCGGCCAGGACCAGGCAGATGGCGATGAAGCGCCAGTCGCGGAGGGTGAGGCGTTGCCGGTTCCCGGTTGCCGGTTCCATGTGAGTCATCGCAGTGCCGTCGCTCCTTGCGATGCGGCACCGGCAACCAGCAACACGGCAACCGGCAACCTCACAGCAGGCCCGTCAGAATCAGATCCGCCACCTGCTCGCTCTGCGCGCCGAGGTCGTAATCCTTCTCGCTCAGCATCCACGAGGTGACCATCTCGTCGATGACGCCGAAGATCGCCTTCGCCGCCAGCTGCGGATGCACGTTGCGCCGGAACGCGCCGGACTCCTGCCCGTGCTCGACGATCTTGCGGATGACGTTCAGGTAGTCCGCCACTTCCTGCTGCGAGAAGAGGCTGAGGAACTTGAGGCTGTGCCGCAGCTCGACCTGCGAGACGACGGCCAGCGCGCGATCGCGGCCCAGCGTCTCGAGGTGATGGCGCACCGCGGTGCGCAAGCGATCCTCGGCCGCGGTGATGCCTTCCATGCGCAGTTCCAGCGCCTGGAGGTAGCTGCGCGTGTGCTCGCGGAAGATGGTGATCAGCAGCTCTTCCTTGCCGCTGAAGTAGAGATAGATGGTGCCGTCCGCGACGCCGGCGGCTTTCGCGATCTGCGCGACTTTGGCGTTGAAGTAGCCGTGCTCGGCGAAGACGTCGACCGCGCCGCGGAGGATGCGCTGGCGTTTGTCGGTGCCGCGGAAGGTCTCGCTCTCCTGCGATGCGGGCGGCGATGATTGGTGGCGCGGCATTGGACGCTGGATCGTCATTCAGCGACTCGCCAGAGTCAAGAAAATCTCCTCACGCGTTGCCGTTTTGTCGAACGGATGCAGATGGATGTGCAGATGCGGCGTGGCCACGCCGAGCTTGAGGACGATGACACGCTCGTCGCGTGTCATCCCGAGCGCAGTCGAGGGATCTCCTGCCACTTGCCGCATCGAGCGCTCCGCGCGATGCCACGTGCGCGCGACCTCCATCCACTCGCTCTCCTCGAGATCGCTCACGTTTTCGACATGACGCCTGGCGACGATCATCGTCTGCCCCGCCGGATGGCGGATCACCCACGCATGCTCGTTCTCGTCGAGCAGCGTGCCCGCGTCGCGCGGATCGTTGCAGAAAACGCAACTCATGCGCTCACTATAATCGCGCGCCATGCGCACGATCCGCCTCGGCCGCACCAACGTTCACGTCCCCGCCATCTCCCTCGGCACGTGGGGTCACGGCGGTCCGAACGTAAACAACGGCGTGTCGGTGGGCTGGACGGGCCACGACGACAGCGAGGCGGCCCAGGCACTCGTCGCCGCATATCGCGCGGGCATCACGCACTGGGACACCGCGGACGCCTACGGAAACGGCCACGCCGAGGAGCTCATCGGCGAAGTCTTCGCCTCGGGCGAGGTGCCGCGCTCCGAGATCTTTGTTGCGACGAAGTTCGGGTGGGTCAAGGGTCCCACGGGTCAGTTCTACGATCCGGCGTTCATGCGCGCACAAGCCGAGCGCTCGCTGGGGTTGATGCGCACGGACGTCATCGATCTCTACTACTTTCACCACTGCGACTTCGGCTCGCGCCTCGACGAAGTGCTCGAGGTCATGCACCGCCTTCGCGACGAAGGCAAGGTGCGCTTCATCGGCCTCTCCGATTGGGACTCCTCGAAAATCATGCAATCCATCGAGCGCGTCGATCCGGACGTCGTGCAGCCGTACCGGAACCTCGTCGACGACGAATACGAATCCTCCGGCCTGAAGGCCTACGTCGACGCGCACGACCTCGGCGTGGCCTTCTTCTCACCGCTGAAACACGGGTTATTGCTCGGCAAATACGATCAACCCGTCGACTACGGCGCGGGCGACTTCCGCTCTAACGTCGCGGACTTTCGCGATCCCGCCGCCATCGCGCGCTACAAACACGCGGCGTCGGTCGTCTCCGAACGCATGCCCGTGTTGAATGCGGTCACGGGCGCATTGCTGACGGACAACCCGACGGCCTGCGTTCTCCTCGGCCAACGCAACGCGCGGCAAGTGGCCGCGGCAGCGGCGGCGGGCGAGGCGCTGTCGCGCGAGGACGCGGGGTGGGTGCGGCGGTTGTATCGGAGCTGACGGCGATGGCTATCGATCTCGGCGCCGAACAACAGCTCCTCGCTAACATCAAGTCGGCGCTTCCGGAGCTCGAAGCGCTTCTCGAGCGCGCCCGCAGCCATTGGGAGTACGAAGATTTCGTCTATCGCTTTTATCACCACAGCTTCAAGGTCTTCGGAATCCAGCGCATGACCCGCACGATCGTCGACGCCTTGCGGGCGTTACTCCCGGAGGCGCAGCTCAACCCGTGGTTCACCGCAATCATCGACGACGGCACCGGGCGTCGATGGACGGAGGAGATGAACGCGACGTGGCTCGTCTCGACGCGTCCGATGGTTGAAGCGTTCTTCCACGCACGCTATATGTTGGAAATGGTGGCGAAGTACGGCCCCGAGCTCCAACAGCCGCCGGAGACGCTGCCGAGCGGTTGGGCCGCGGTGTTGTACCTGTACGGCCTTCGCTAGTACGCGATCAGCAGCCGCGCCGCGCGCTCGATCTGCTCTTCGCTGACGAGGAACGTTTCCTCGAGCGGCGGCGAATACGGCACGGGCGTGTCGAGGGCGCCGAGGATGCGCACCGGCGCGTCGAGGTATTCGAACGCTTCTTCCTGAATGATCGCGGCGATGGACTCCCCGATCGAGCCCGTACGCGTGTCTTCGTGCACGATCAGCACGCGGTTGCATTTGCGCGTGATGGCCAGGATGGAGGCGCGGTCGAGCGGGGCCAGGGTGCGAAGATCGAGCACCGCGGCGTCCAGCTTCTCGGCGACGCGCATGGCGGTATGCACGTACGCGCCGTAAGAAATGATCGCGAGGGATGACCCGTCGCGGCGGAGGGCGGCTTTGCCGATTTCAAGAGGCGGCGGCGGCTCGTCGGGCAGCGCCTGTTTGATCTTCGGATCGCGATAGAGGGCGATGTGCTCGAAGTAGAGCACCGGATCGGGATCCTTCACGGCGGCGGACATGAGTGCGCGCGCATCGTGCGGCGTGGACGGCACGACGATCTTCAGTCCCGGCGTGCGGTAGAACCACGCCTCCGTGTTCTGCGAGTGATACGGCCCGGCGTGCCGCAATCCTCCCCAGGGCATGCGCAGCACGAACGGCAGCTCCGCGCCCCAGCGATAGCGCAGCTTGGCCGCGTTGTTCACGAGCTGATTGAAGCCCGTGGCCACGAAGTCGTTGAACTGCATCTCGCCGATGGGACGCAGCCCCGCCAGCGACGCGCCGATGCACACGCCGATCGTCGCCGCCTCCGACAGCACGCTGTTGATGATGCGATCGCCGAAGTCTTTGAGCAGCGGGCGCAGAAGCAGGAACGCGTTGCCATACTTGCCGCCCACGTCCTCGCCGTACACGAACGTACGCTCGTCCGCGCGCAGCACGTCGCCGACGCCGAGCATCACCGCTTCGAGAAACGTCTTTCCTTTCGCATCGAACGGCGGCGCATCCTCGACGGTCAGTGCGTCGAACGCCTGCGCCTGACGCCAGGATTCATCGAGCACCTCGATGCGCGCGCGCCTCGGCTCATTCGCGAACACGCCGTCGCCCGCGGACGGGCCATCGGGCCACGGCGCATCGATCACCTTCCGCGCCTCCGCTTCGACGAGCGCTTCGATCTCGCGCTTCCACGATTCGAACTCGTCGGCCGTGACGATGCCCGCGTTCTGCAGTTGCGTTGCGTACGTGGCGATGGGATCGCGCCCGCACCAGTACTCGTACAGCTCGCGGTCCGCGTAGCCGGCCTCGGTCAACTGCGGATACGACCACGACGGCTGCGGATCTTTGCCGAGGTAGAGCATGTCGTCGTGATGCGCGTGGCCGCACATGCGCATGGCGATCAGCTCGATGAGCGCAGGTCCGCTTCCGCCGCGCGCGCGCTCCGCCGCCCACGCGAACGCCGCGGCGATGGCCTCGGGATCCGTTCCGTCGACGGTGATCGACGGGATGCCGTAGCCCGGACCCTTGTCCGCGAACGTGCGCACGGCGGCGTTGTCGCGCACCGGCGTCGAGAGCGCGGTCTGGTTGTTCTGAATGCAGAAGATCGCGGGGAGCTTGCGCGCCGCGCAGGCGTTGATGGCCTCGTGCCATTCGCCGAGCGACGTCGCGCCTTCGCCGATGAACGACACGGCCACGCGCGGCTCGTTGCGCAGTTGGAAGGCCATGGCGATGCCGGCGATGGTCAGCGCGGGACTGCCGAGGGGCGCCATCGCCGGGAGCACGCCATTCGCCCAGTCGCCGACGTGCAGATCGCGGCCGTTCATCGGCGGTCCGTCCTTGCCCATCTGCGCACTGAGGACCATGCGCACGGTTTCGGGCGCGTTGTGCATGCCGAGGACGGCGCCCAGGTCGCGGATCATCGGCGAGACGACGTCGCCGAACGGTTCGCGTTTGAGACGGATCACGGCGGCGTAGATGGCTTCCTGCCCGAGGGAGCGGAAGCCTTTGCCCTGGAAGGAGGTGTTGCCCCAGCGCACTTCGCCGCCGGTGAAGAATTGCTTGAGACGGTTGTCCGTAGCGCGCGTGAGCATCATGCCGCGGAGGATTTCGCGCTTCTCGTCGTCGGTCAGTGAGGCGGCGATTTCCTCGCGGCGTAGAAATCCTTGACAGGCGTCGATGATCTCTTCGACTGCCTGGCGGGCCCTCTCGGATGCGGGGACGCGCGGCGTGGTCTCGGGAAGCTCGCCGAGCTGCAGCGATTCCTCGAGCGCGCGGCGAAAGTCGTCGAGCGATTCCGCGCGAGCGGCCGGCGGCGCGGCGAACGGATATTTCTCGAGGACGAATGCGAGGAAGGCCGGGGTCATGCGGCGGCGATTATAGGTGGCGGATGTTGCCGCGTTGCCGGTTGCCGGTTGCTGGCGGTTTCTCGCGCGAAGTTCGCCTCACGGCGAGACCTCACCGGTAACCAGCAGCCGGCAACACGGCAACCAATTTCACTTCCGCCGCCGGAATGCGATCTCGCCCTCTTCGAAGTCGGGCTCGAAGTGCGTGTCGATGTACTGCTGCACGAGCGGCGCGCGCCACGCATTCGGCACGTCGACGATGTTCTTGCCCGCGGGCGTGCGCGTGACCAGCACGGCGCGGATCTTCGGATTCGTTTCGAGGATGCGGATCACTTCGCGCTGCTGCTCCTCGCTCTGGAAGAACGCCACTTCGTACTGCCGGATCGGACAATCGCGGCGGAAGAGGTAATAGAGGATGCCGCTGTTGGCGAAGTCGAGGAACGTCTCGTCGGGCTTCATCGACAGCGCCAGGTACTTTTGCACCGAGTGAATGGCGGCGGCGTCGCGCGTGTGCCAGAACGCGCCCCGCGCGCGCGGCACGTCGTTCACTTCGACCCATTCCGCCGACGGCGCGCGCGTGACGCGATTCGTGCCCAGAACCGCGAGATGCGTGGTCGGATTGGCGAGCACGATCGCCGCGGCCGCGAGCAGGAGCCAGCGCTTCCACGCGATCCACGCGACGATGAACAGCGCCGCGATCACGCCGAAGTAGAGGTGATAGCGCTCGGCGTACGAGATCCCCGCGAGCACGCCCCACACGCTGATCAGCACCAGCGGCTCGAATCTGCGCGGCCACTTCCGCGCGATGGTGACGCCCGCGAACACGGCCAGCATCGGCCAGAACAGATACTCGAACACCTGCGCATCGAGCACGAGCGACAGCGCCTCGGGAAAAAAGCGCCGCGCCTGCAGTGCCATCGGCGCGACGAAGAACCCCTGCGTGTACGCGGGTCCGGCGCCGAGCACTTCGATGAAAGTGCCGCGCAGAAAATCATCGAGGATGCCGAGGACGGCGAAGATCGCCAAGAGCGGAATCGCCGCGGCGGCGAGGCCGATCAACGTACGACGGACTTCAGTCCGTCGCGACGGGCTGAAGCCCGTCCTGCGTCTGGCGACGGCAATCACCAGCACCGCGAACGTGTACGCCGCGAAATCGAGACTGGTCAGACCACACACCACCGTCCCCGCCGCGGCGTACGCGAGCCAGCGCGGCCGCCGCCATCGCACCGCCGCCGCGATCAACGCCAGCGTCGTCACCGCGGGGAGCATGCGGATCGACGGCGTGAAGTTCGCCATGAGGATGCTGAGCAACACGGCGAGCAGTGCGCCTTCCGCCGATCCGATCACCGCCCACGCCAGGAAGTAGAGCGCGACCGCGTTCAGCGTTCCGATCACCTCGCGACACTTCAGCGCGCGTCCGATGGTGACCTCGCCCGTCTCGAAAACGGCGTAGTCGAGAAATCCATCCTCGATCAATCCATGCGCGGGAAGGATGTCGCGATACGCGCGCTCGCCGCGCAGATACTCCGACGCCGGCAGCAGCGCATGCCCGGCCTCGAAGTAGTTCACCTGCGCCTTTCCCTCGGCCGTCGGACGGCTGATCGCGTTCCAATACGCGTAGAGCGACAGCGGATAGATGACGAACGTCAAAACGAGCGCGGCGCGGCGCCCGTTGCGCAGCACCAGCCGCATCACGAACGGCGTGACGACGACCAGAAAGAGCGCGTGCCAGCCGAAGTAGCGCTCATCGCGCGCGAAGAATCCGGTCTGCAGCACGAGTCCCAGCGGCGCGAGCAGGAAGTCGAGTCCCACCGGCACCGCGCACGGAATGAACGCCACCGCGATGCGCACGACGAACACGAGCAGCGCCGCGAACGGAACCAGGTCGAAGACCGAAGTCTTCGGAAAAAGATCGACGAATGCGATCAGCGTCGTGAGGAACACCGGCACGAGCACGACGTCGCGCCGCGTGAAACGCATCGGCTTGCGAATGAAAACGCATAGCGCGAGCACGACCGCGAACGGCACGATCGTCTTCAGCACGCTGAGATGCACCGTCGTCAGCCACAGCGTCGCCAGCGATGCGGCGAGGATCGCGTTGCGCGCCCAATTCGCGAGCGGCATGCGCGCCACCGGCCGCAGCACCAGCGGCAGGACCACCGGCAGCAGCATCAGCGCGAGCACCCAGCGCATCGGCCCGTGCGCGTCGATGTTCGTCGCCTTCGCGAGACCCATCGCCTGATCGGGCGGCGCGGGACGCTCGAAGATCCCGAGCGAGGCGATGGCGATGGCCAGTCCGTAAATCGCGAATGCGGCGGACAGCACGAGCTCGCGGCGCGACGGCCTCAACGCGCGTCCGCCCTGGCGCTGGCCTTGTCATTCGCTTGATCGAGCAGCCAGCGCACGATCAGCTCTTCCGCCCAGTACTGGCAACGCCACGGCGCGCTGCCGCCGATGAACCCCACGTGACCGCCGCACGGCGTCGTGCGCACCTCGACGGACCTCGACGCGTTCGCCCGCACGCGCGGCAAAACGCCCGGCGGCACGAACGGATCATCCTCGGCATTCAACGCCAGCGTGGGCGTCGTGATGCGATCGATGAAGTGGATGGAGCTCGATCGCGCGTAGTAGTCGTTCGCGTCGATGAAGCCGTGCAGAGGCGCCGTGGCTGCGTCGTCGAACTCGCGGAAATTGCGCGAGCGGTGCACGCGCCGCATGTCCAGCCGCGCCGCGATCTCGGGGCGCTCGCATTTCTTCTTCAGCGTGATCAGGAAGCGGTTGACGTAGAAGCGGCCGATCGCGGTCTCGTCGAGATGGTCGGCGCCCGCGCCGAGATCGTACGGAACGGAGAGCGTGGCCGCGGCGGCGAGGCGATCCGTGTTCGCGTTTTCGCCGAGCCACTTCAGCATCACGTTGCCGCCGAGGGAGGCGCCGACGCCGAGGAAGCGCGTCGACGGCATGCGGGCGGCGAGGGTGCGCAGAACGAAATCGAAGTCGCCCGTTTCGCCGGAGTGATACAAGCGCGGCCGGCGGTTCGGAATCATGCGCCGGACGTTGCGCGGATCGCGGCCGCAGGAGCGGAAGTTCATCGCCGTCGCGGAGTAGCCGTGCCGGGCGATGACGCCGAGCACGCCCTGCGTGTAGGCGGAGTACGACGAGCCTTCCAGCCCGTGCAGGAGGACGAAGTGGAAGGCCTGTCTTCCACCATCCATGTGATCGAGCAGCAGCTCGTCGCCGTCCGGCGTCTGCAGCGACTCGCGCCGGAACACGACCGACTTTCGCGGACGCGTGATGCGGCCCCACACGGTCTGGAGGTGCGGGCCGGGGAGGAACCATGCGGGGACGAACTCGGTCACTGCCCAAAGGGTACGACACGTGCAGCCGCCTCGCGGCATGGGAACCGTGGTCATCACCGGCGCCTCGGCCGGAGTGGGACGCGCCGTCGCTCGCATGTACGGCGCGCGCGGCGCGGCAGTGGCGCTGCTCGCGCGCAATCGCGAGGCGCTGGAGAACGCGAAGCGCGAGATCGAAGAGCTCGGCGGGCGCGCGATCGTCATCGTCTGCGACGTCAGCGATGCGAACGCGGTCGAGGCAGCGGCCGCGCGCGCGGAGGCGGAGCTGGGCCCGATCGACGTCTGGATCAACAACGCCATGGTCTCCGTGATGTCGCCCGTGCGCGAGATGACCGCGGACGAGTTTCGCCGCGTCACCGAAGTCACGTACCTCGGCGTGGTCTACGGCACGCTGGCCGCGCTCAAACGCATGCTGCCGCGCGATCGCGGCGCGATCGTGCAGGTCGGCTCGTCACTGGCGTATCGCGGCATCCCGCTCCAGTCCGCGTACTGCGCCGCGAAGCACGCCATCCAGGGATTTCACGACTCGCTGCGCTCCGAGCTCCTGCACGACAAGAGCAACGTGCACGTGACGATGGTGCATCTGCCCGCGCTGAACACGCCGCAGTTCCGCTGGCTGCGCAGCCGCATGCCGCGCAAGCCGCGGCCGTTCGGAACGATTTATCAGCCCGAGGTGGCGGCGCGGGCGATCGTCTGGGCGGCGGAGCATGCGGAGCGGCGCGAGCTGAACGTCGGGTTGGGAACGACGAAAGCGATCGTCGGAAACTCGTTCATTCCGGGCACGCTCGATCACTACCTCGGCCGCATCGGCTTCGACGGCCAGCTCGGCGATGAGCCCGAGGATCCGAACCGCGCGGACAATCTCTTCGAGACGCTGCCGGGCGATCGCGGCGCGCACGGTCCGTTCGATGACGATGCAACGCCGCATAGTCCGGCGCTGTGGACGAATACGCATCGCGGCGCGGTCGGCGGCGCGGTGGCCGCGGCGGCGCTGATCGGACTGGTCTCGTTGCTCAGGCGGCGCTGACGATGCTGGTCCGCATTCGGGCGCGCCCCGACACGCTCTACCTCAGCCACAGCCGCACGGTGATGGCCATGGATCGCGAAGGGCTGATCCTGCCCGGCTCGCCCCACGGCCTGTTCGTGCACGAGACGCGGCTCATCAAAACGCTGCGCTACTTCATCAATGACGAGGCGCCGCAGCCGAACGTGCTCTCGAACATCGAGCAGGACTCCTGGCTCGGCTACTACCTCGTGGCCGCGCCGGGCGTGGACATCGGGCCGCAGGATCACGGCAGCGGCATGGTGCCGCCGGAGTCGCGCCAGCCGCTGGAGCTGCGCATCACGCGCCGCGCGAGCGAGGGCATGCACGAGGACGCCGACCTGACGAACTACGCGCGCGAGGCGACGCGCTTCACGCTGTCGATCGAGATCGAGCACGACTGCAGCGACATCGCCGATCTCGATCGAGCCGTGGAGATCGATCGAAGAGTGGACGTCGGTTTCTCGCGCGCGCCGCGATTCGAAGGGAACTTTGCAAAGTTCGACATCGCACTGGAGGCGGGGGAGACGTGGCATCTCGGGATCGACTTCGTGCCGGTGATCGATGGAAACGTACGACGGGCTTCAGCCCGTCGGGGGCAGGCTGAAGCCCGCCCTACGTTGAGCGTAGACGCGACTTTGCGGCAGGCCGCGTACGACCTCCACGCACTCCGCCTGCACGACCTCGACACGCCTCACGGCTGGACCATGGCCGCGGGCCTCCCGCAATACGTCGCCCTCTTCGGCCGCGACACGCTCACCGCCTCCTGGCAGGCCGCGATGCTCGGACCCGAGATGATGCGCGGCACGCTGGAAGTGCTCGCGCGCTACCAAGGCACGACCGAGGATGACTGGCGCGACGAGCAGCCCGGACGCATGCTGCACGAGGCGCACACCGGACCGCTCTCGGCGCTGAACATCATCAATCGCGGCCGCAGCTACGGCTCGATCACGACTTCGGGTCTGTACGCGTTCATCACCGCGGAGCTGTGGCACTGGACCGGCGATCGCGACGCCGTGCAGCCGTTCCTCGAGCCCGCGCTGCGCGCGCTGGACTGGCTCGATCGCGAGCGCCGCCATTACGGCCTCTACACGTATCAAACGCGCTCCAGCGACGGAGTGAAACATCAGGCCTGGAAGGACTCGCCGGACGCGATCGTCGACGAGCATGGGAACCAGGTCGAGCCGCCCATCGCCACGTGCGAGGAGCAGGGATTCGTCTTCATCGCCAAGCTCCACCTCGGCGAAACGCTCTGGGCCCTGGGCATGCGCGACGAAGCGGAGCGCCTGCTCGCCGACGCGCTGCAACTCCAGCAGCGCTTCAACGAAGCCTTCTGGATGCCCGACCTCGGCTACTACGCGCTGGCGCTCGACGCGGACGGCAATCAGGTGCGCTCGATCGCCAGCAACGCGGGACACTGCATCGCCACGGGCATCGCTGCCGACGCGCACGTGCCGCTCGTCGCCGAGCGCATGTTCCAGGACGATCTCTTCTCCGGCTGGGGCATCCGCACTCTTTCCTCCAGTCATCCATCCTTCAATCCGTACAGCTATCACCTCGGATCGGTGTGGCCCGTCGAGCAGGGCACGTTCGCGTTGGGATTCATGCGCTACGGCCTGCATGAGTACACGCAGCGAATCGCGAAAGCGCAGTTCGAAGCGGCGTCGCTCTTCGACTTTCATCGTCTGCCGGAGCTTTTCAGCGGGCATCAGCGCGACGACGGGCATCCCTTCCCCGCGCTCTATCCGAAGGCGTGCTCGCCACAGGCGTGGTCGGCGTCGACGGTGTTCGCACACGTGCAGGCCATGCTGGGACTCTACCCGTACGCGCCGATGAATCTGCTCATCGTCGATCCGCATCTGCCGGAGTGGCTGCCCGAGTACACGCTGCGCGATCTGCGCGTCGGCGACGCGCGCGTGACCATTCATTTCGAAGGAACGAAGTGGAGAGTGCTGGAGAAG
>DATLBM010000443.1:0-3098 GCA_035526885.1 Thermoanaerobaculia bacterium
GGATGGAGCGTTAGTCGCTTTCGCTCTCCGCCCGTCGGGAACGACCGTGAGGCCTCCGGCGGGCCGGCACGCCGGCAGCGCTTGTTGGCCCAGCCGGAACGCGCCGTGTCCTAACTGAACGCGGCTCTCGGCAGCCGCACGTGTTTCGTAAGCGCTGCCGGCCGTGCCGGCCCGCCGGAGGCCCCACGGTCGTTCCCCGGACGGGCGGAGAGCGAAAGCGACTAACTCTCCATCCCGCACAGGCCCATCACCACGGCGGCGAGGACGCGCATCTCGATCGGCTTGGGGAAGACCAGCTTCACCTGGCGTTCGTCGAGCATCTCGCGGACGTACGTGGGGAGCTTCTGCGTGATCACCACCGTGGGCAGGTTCGTGTTCGTGCGATCCATGTGGCGCAGCACGTCGAAGCCGTTGCTGCCTGCGAGCACCACGTCGAGGACGAGTCCGCAGAAGCGATGTTCGTCGATGAGTGCGCACGCGGTCGTCGCATCGCCTGCTGCTTCGACCTCCACGTCGACGGCTTCCAGCTCGTTGCGGAGTGCGTGGACGATCGCCGGGTCGTCGTCGACGATGAGAACGGAGGGAGGCATCGGTTTCCCGAAGGCACGAAGAGTGCCTACTCGGAGATACACTGGCCGCCGCACAAAGGAGCCTTCATGTTCAGACGCATTGCGAACCTCTTTCGCGGCTTCATCGGACTCTTCGTTTCCGGCGTGGAACGGCGGAATCCCGAGGCTTTGCTCGAGGTGGAGAAGGAAAACCTGCGCAAGCAGATCGCGAATTACAACCAGGGGCTCGCTGCCCACGCCGCGCTCAGCGAGCGGCTGATGACGCAGGTGCGCAAGCTCGAGTCGGACGAGCGCGATCTGCGCGCGAAAGCGGCCGCGCATCTGCGGGCCAACAACCGCGACGCCGCCGGACAGTACGCGCTTCGCCTGCAGACCGTGCAGCGCGAGCTCACCGAGAATCGCACCCAGCTCACGCAGGCCGAGACCACGTACAAAGAGCTCATCACCGCGCGCGACGTTTCCGTCAAGGCGGCGCAGGCGAAGATCCAGGCGCTGAAGTCGTCGCTCGATGATCTGAAGATCAAGAAGGCCACCGCCGAGTTGACCGAAATGGCGTCGGGCATGATCACCTCCATCGGCGGCAGCGGCGACACGCTCGATCGTCTGCACAAGATGGTCGAGGAAGAGCGCGAGAACGCGGCCGGCCGCGCGCGCGTGGCCCGCGACTCGCTGAACGTGTCCGAGTTCGAGATGAAGGAAGAGGAGCAGCGCGCGCTGGCCGATCAGGCCCTCGCGGATTTCGCGGCCAAGGAAGGATTGGCGCTGGAGTCGAGCACGTCGGCGGCGCCGAGCGAAACCGTGAAGTCGATGGGCCCGGCGACGACGACCGAATAGTTGCCGTGTTGCTGGTTGCCGTGTTGCCGGTCATTTCCCGGCACGCACCAGCAACCAGCAACCGGCAACCAGCAACCCCATGCGCTACCTCTGGCACGCCTTCTTCGCGAGACCCGACATTCCTCTGCTGCGGCTTCCGTGGAACGCGCTCGCGGTGGTCGCGGCGGCGGTCGCGGGATGGTGGGATCCGTCGATCTGGGGAGTGGCCGGCGCGGGTGAGCTCGTTTATCTCTTCACGCTGGCGTCGAATCCCGGCTTCCAGCAGTTCATCAGCGATCAGAAGACCGTCGCGCTGCGCGGGGATACCGAGGAATCGCGCAGGCGTTTGCTGTCGAAGATCGGCGGCGCCTCGCGGCAGCGTTACGTGAAGCTCGAAGAGAAACGCCGCCGGCTGGAGGCGCTGTATCGCGAGAGCGAGACCGCCAGCGACGATCTCTTCGCCGAGAGCAACACAGAGGCGATGCAGAAGCTGACCTGGCTCTATCTCAACCTGCTCGTGGCGCAGCGCAATCTCATCGTCGCGCCGGCGTCCGATCCGCGCGAGCTGCAGAAACAGATCGACGCGTGCGAGCGCGAGCTCACCTCCGCGCCATCCTCGGCCGCGCGCGCGTCGAAGGAAGCGACCATCAAACTGCTGCGCGAGCGGCTCGACAACATCCAGGACAAAAACGTCTCGCTCGCCGAGATCGACGCCGATCTCTCCCGCATCGAGACGCAGCTCGACTTCGCGCTGGAGGAAGCGACGCTGCAGGGTCGGCCGGCGTCGATCTCCGCGAACGTCGAGCTGACCTCGCGGCTCCTCGACAACATGACCGACGACACGACGTATGGAGGCTCGGAGGCTCAAAGGACCATCGGCTCATAGAGCCCCTGTGAGCCCGTGAGCCTATGATCCTCTGAGCCTATGACTCTTCCGCACTGGGCGAGCAAGCTCGCCACGCAGTACACGTCGCACGCCGCCAACCAGTTCCTCCTCTACGGCAACGTCAACGACCGGTTTCTGATCGAGGGGAATCACCTCGGCACGCTGTTCGAGTTCCTCACGCGCGTCATCCTGCCCCGCTTCGACGTCGTCCTCAGCTACGACCTCGGCAACGGCGTGCGCATCGAGAAAGGCGCGGAGATCGTGCAGAAGTGGCCGAGCTTCCGCGAGACCGAGCTGCCCCGCGCGCCGCGGCAGGCCACCGAGTGGCTCACGCACTTCTTCCGCTACGCCGCGAACCTTGGCCGCATCGGCCAGAAGACGTTTCAGATCGGCTTCGTGATGAAGGCCGCGCACCTCGTCGCGCCCGCGCTGCCCGGTGCGCTCAACTACGACCTCAGCGCGCTGGCGCTGCTCATGCGCGACTGGGCCGCGGACGACGCGCTCACGCGTCATGCACTGGCTACATTTCTCATCGCCGAGAATCTGAACGATCTGCATCCGCTGCTCGTCAATCACCCGCGCGCCGCACCGATCGAGGTGCCGCTGCCGACGACCGACGAGCTGCGCGAAGCGATCGCCTTCCTGGCCAAAGATCAC
This sequence comes from Thermoanaerobaculia bacterium, assembly GCA_035526885.1. Taxonomy (GTDB): domain Bacteria; phylum Acidobacteriota; class Thermoanaerobaculia; order Gp7-AA8; family Gp7-AA8; genus QHVT01. The sequence continues at coordinate 2,926 of DATLBM010000443.1, forward strand.
GCCGAGGTGTTGAAAGAGTTCGCGCCGGCGTACGACGCGCTCGCGCATCAGCTCACCGGCACGACCCTCACTTCCGTCGAGAACCTGCTGCGCATCAAGTCGCACGCGAAGGAAGTGCTGCATCCGAAAGACCTCGTGGCCATGCGCAAGGAGCTCGTGGAGAAAGACTCCGC
>DATLBM010000444.1:0-4353 GCA_035526885.1 Thermoanaerobaculia bacterium
GGCGGATCGATCTACTACTCGATGATGATGCGCCGCGCGCTGCGCAAGAGCGTGCACGTCCTCACCGTGAGCGAGGCGGCGAAGGCGTCGATCCTCGAGGCGTTCCCTTGCGATCCGTCGAAGATCAGCGTGACGCCGAACGGCATCGACGCGATTTTCTTCGAGCGCGGTCCCGCGGAATCGGGACGCTACTTTCTGTACGTCGGGAACGACAAGCCGCACAAGAACGTCAGTGCACTCATCGACGCCTTTCGTTCGATCGAAGGCGCGGAGCTCGTACTGGCCGGTGGGGAGTTCGCGCGCTACCGCGGCATTCCGCGGGTGCGGGCGGAGGGATTCGTGAGCATCGAGAAGCTGGCGGCGCTGTATCGCGGCGCGATCGCGCTGGTGATGCCGAGTCTGGAGGAAGGGTTCGGACTGCCGGTGGCGGAGGCGATGGCGTGCGGGACGCCCGTGATCGCGTCGGACATCCCGAGCCTGCGAGAGGTGAGCGGCGGCGCGGCGCTGCACACGAACGATTTCGCTGCCGCGATGCGCCGCGTGATCAACGACGAAACACTGCGCGCGGAGCTGAGCGCGAAGGGCCGCGAGCGCGCCAGGCGCTTCACCTGGCGCCGCTGCGCGGAGCTGACGGCGGAGGCATATCGGCGCGCCGGAACACGTGGAACGAGATGAGCCAGTTGGGCTTGTCCTTCCAGTACGTGTACCCGCCGAACGAGGCCATGCGCCGGTACTGCGGATTGCGGAAGAGCAGCGACGCGTAGATCTCGTCCTCGAGCAGCCCGCCGCCATACACGACGTACTCCGGGCGGTCCGCCATCTGCCGCGCGATCCACCGCTCCATGTCCGCGCGGCTCTTCTGCGTGAAGGCCACGTACGGCCACGTGTTGCGCGACGCGGACCACTCCCAGTACGCGCGTCCGTCGTTGTGGTAGTTGTCGAGGATGTTCCGCGGAAAGTAGGGCTGCACTTCCACGAGAGCCGCGCCGGTACCGTAGAGCTGTTTCCGATCGAGACCCTGCTCGCGGATGTACGCGGCCGTGCGCGCGCTGCCAGTCACGTCCCAGCGCAGGTCGTACGCGAGCGAGCGCATGCCCCATTCGACGTGACGCGCCAGCAGGAGCACGAGGACGATGCGTGCGGCGATGCTGAGCGCGCCGCGCTGCGGCCGCGCGAACGCGAGCAGCGCGCCGAAGAGAATCACGAAGAAGAAGATTCCCTCGTGCCACATCGCGTAGTAGCGGAGAGTCACGCCGTAGACGCCGAGGAGGGCCAGGGTGAGGGGCAGACCGGCGCCGCTGCGGAAGATCCAGGCGACGAGGATCGTCAGCGCGATCAATGCCGCGGCCACCTTCGCCACCGCTTCGAGCGGTTCTTCATCGGCGCCGGACGTCCAGAACAGCGCCGGCACGACCGCGGTCACGACCTGCGAATGCCGCGCGGGATCGAGCGGCGACTTGTGGTGGATGTACGACAGGTTGTCGTTCGGCGGCCAGAGCACGACCAAAAGCAGGAGCGTGTTCAGCGCGAACGGAACGAGGAAGGCCGGCCGGCGCGAGCGCAGCACGTACACCGCCGCGAACGCGCAGGCGATGCCGAAGCCGTGCGCGCTCACATTGGAGAGCAGAATGAGCAGCAGCGCGAAGCGTCCCGGCCGCTCGAACCGCTCTTCCCACATCCGCGCGATGAGCAGCAGCAGCGGCAGGATGAGCACGTAGCTGCGCGCGACGATCGTGTACTGGTAGAGCACGAAGAGCGTGAACGGCGCGAGCGCGCGGATGTAGATCGGCACGCGCGGAAATCCGAAGAGCAGCAGGAACGCGCTGGCCGCGCCGGCGAGTAGCGCGAGCACCCTCATCGACGCGTACGGCAGTCCGAGCTTCGCGGGAATGGCCAGCAGCAGATACCAGAGCGGCGGATGACCTTCGTAGCGGAATTCGTGCGTGAAGAGATCGGCGATCGGAGCGTCGCGCGCGATGAGCCAGGCCTGCGCCTCGTCCCACCACGGCTCGTGATGCACGGCGCCGGCGATCGTCGCGGCGCAATAGAGGACGAAGACGAGAGCGAGCAGCACGCGCTCGAACCGCGACATGGGCCTCGATCGTAACACTGCTATATTCGAGGCTCGTGCGCAGAATCGCGCTCATTGCGGCGGCCGCGATCCTGGTGATGCAACTGATGGCGGCCATCGGTCTGGCCGGGCGTCCGCTGCATTACGACGAGAACGAGTACATGCACGCCAGCTGGCTGATGGCCGCCGGCAAGACGATCTATCGCGATTTCTTCGAGGACCATCCGCCGCATCTCTTCCTGGCGCTGCACGGCGTGATGCCGCGCGGCGACGTTCGCGCCATCGACGTGCACGCGTGGACGATACGAGCGCGCGTGATGAGCGGCGCGTTCGGGATGCTGGCCATCGCCGCGGTGATGGTTTTCAGTTGGCGGTTGGCGGTGGGCGGTTGGCGGTCCCAGGCCGCGGATAACTGCCAACCGCCAACCGCCAACCGCCAACCCGGCTACAGCGCGCCGATCGTGGCCGCGGCGACGCTCGTGACCTCCGCGCAGATCTGGTCGCGCGGCCTCGCCGACATTCGCGCCGAGGCGCCGGCGCTGGCGCTGTTCTGGTGGGGAATCGTGCTGCTGACGTGGAGTCTCGATCGCCCGTGGCGCGCGGGTGCGGGCATCGGGCTGATGTTCTTCGCCACGGTGTGGAATCCGAAGTGGCCGCTGGAGTGCGCGCTCGCCGGCGGCTACTTCGTCTGGCTGCTCTGGAAGACGCGGCGGTTCGAGTCGCTCATCCCGGCGTCGGTCATCAGCGCGGTGGCGGTGCTGCCGCTCTTCACGGTCACGAACGTGCGCGACTATCTCTTTTTCAACTTTCAGCTGAAGTCCGAGGTCGTGGGCGACTTTACGGCGAATCCGTGGATCGTGCGGTTTTTCGAGCAGGTGCCGGTGTGGTCGAGCGCGTCGCCGCAGCATCGCTGGTGGTGGATCGTGATCGCCATCGCTATCGGCGCGATCGGCATTCGCGTGCGCAGGCTGGCCGAGCCGCGGCTGGCGTGGATCGCGCTGGCGCTCGCCGCGTCGGCGCTGCTCGAGTTCCGCTTCATCTATCCGTATCCGTATCTGTGGGCGCAGTATCTGGTGATGATCGCCACGAGCGCGGCGCTGGTGTACGCGGTGATTGCGGCGCTGCTGCCCGAGCGCGTGCAGATCGTCGTGCTGATCGCGGCGCTGATCGCGGCCATCGTGCCGCTGCAGCGCAAGGCGTTCAGCGCCGAGCCTTCGTCGTGGACGCGCTACTGGCGGATGCAGCGCACGTTGCAAACGAGCCTGCGTGCGGAGGACACGGTCTGGATCTCGCCGCCGCGTCATCCCGTGGCGGCGTTCGATGCGTCGTATTACTGGTACAACTTCCGCGAGTCGACGCCGTCCGCGATCGCCGCGGCGAAACGGCATCCCGAGTTTCTGCCGCCGATTGGATTCAATGATCTCCCGCCGTGCGCCATGAACGCGCGGTACGTCGAGGTCGGCGACTGGATCCCGTTTCTGCCGAATGTCTGTGCGTGCGTGGAGCGCAATCTCCCGCGCCTGAGTCCCACGCCCGCGCTGGGCATCTTCGAGGTGGGCGCTGCGCCGCGCACGGAGTCGTGGTTCGCGCGGACGCGCGGACTGTGGTCGGACCTCTGCCGCCGGCAGGACGTGTTTCTGCGCGGCGGGCAACTGAACATCGGGCCATGAACGAGACGCGACGCACTCTCGCCGCCGCGCTCCTCGTCGTCATGCTGGCGTCGATCCTCTACGCCATCCATCCCGCGTTTTTCGTGCGCGACGATTTTCAGCTGCAGTACCTGCCCGGCTCGCGCGAGGTGGCGCGCGCGTGGACGCATGGGGAAGTGCCGCTGCTGTCGCGCGACTCGTGGCTGTGCGCGGGGCTGGCGGCGGAGTACCAGTTCGGCGTCTTCTCGATCTTTCGCGGCCTGCTCGACGTGCTGGTGTGGCTGCTGCCGCTGTCGCTCACCGCGCGCGGAGCGTTTCTGTTCATCGTGCATGCGGCCATCGCGGCGGCGGGCGCGTACCGGCTGGCGCGCGATTACGGAGCGAGCGTTGGCGCGTCGTTCATGGTGGCGATCGTCGCGGGGCTGAACGGCTGGACGCTGTGGTGGGGCACGACGTGGCTGCCCGGCATCGCGGCGTTCGCGTGGCTGCCGTGGTACTGGCTGGCGCTGCGGCGCAACTCGTTTTTCGGCGCCGCGCTGTCGCTGTATCTGCTCGTCACCGCGGGCTGGCCGTACGCGGTGCTGATGGCGGTTGCGGTCTGGACTGTAAACGTGGCGACGGGCTTCAGCCCGT
>DATLBM010000445.1:0-15349 GCA_035526885.1 Thermoanaerobaculia bacterium
TCGACGTGGATGAAAAGGATGTTCGGACGGGAGTTCGCCACCATCGCCAGACTCCTTGTCGATTGTTCAGGGGAGAGCTGAGGATACTCCGATCCGTGAAACGTTTCTCCTCCTGCCTTCACTAATCAACACAACAGGAGGCATTCATGCGAAGACTCGCGATCGTCGCGGCGGCAGCAGCGTTGGCGCTGGCCGGCTGCAGGACGGCATCGTCCCCGCGCACGGCGAACGGCTACGGCGGAACGGGACCGCGGGTGACCGCTGTCGATGGCGGAGGGCGGCCCATCGATCGATTGCAGATCGGATCCTCGCTGGAGATGACCGCGACGGATCTCGAGCCGCGCGCGCAGTACGAGTTCCGCGTCACGTTCGAAGGAGAGCCGGACCGGCTGATCTCGTTCGCGCGCGTCACCGCGGACGCCCGCGGCACGGTCGCGCCGTTCGTGCTCTGGTTCCACTCCGGCGTCGTCGGCTGCTCCACGCGTCCCGCCGATGAACGGCGTGTCGTGCGCTTCCGGACGTTCGAGGACGCCGAGCAGGCACTCCGTGGAAAAGTGTTGCGCGTGACCGCGCGGGGCGTGAAGAGCGAGCGGACGGCACTCGATCTCACTCTGCCGATCTCCGGTCGCAGCAGCGCGATGGTCTATCCGGCCGATCGCAACGGCTGCCTCCTGAACAGCCTCGAGACCGCGACGGGAGATCTCTACGTGGCGGGACGCAACTTCGAGCGCGGCGAGAGCCTGGCCATCTCGATCGTGCCGAACCAGCGCGCATGGCGCGTCGGCGATCGCGTCGTGGACGTCAGCGGCATCGGCTCCGGACCTTCGACGGAGCGCGTGACCGCCGACGCGAACGGGCGCTTCCTCGTCCGCGCCTGGGACGCGGCGGCGCAGCGCCGCGGGGCGTACGACATCGTCGCGCAACGCGCCGATCGCACCCGCGACTTCGCCGTCATCGATGCGCGCGACCTCATCTCCTACGGATCGGACACCGCGATGCTCTTGTTCCTCACGTATCCGCCGGGCGGACCGCTGATGGATCTCGCGGGACGTCCGTTGCCGCGATCGCCGTACTTCGAATACGCGGACTCGTTTGCGACCACGGACGACAACGTCTGGGCCGCGGTCGATCCGACGTACATCCCGGCCGGTCATCCCGGCGGGATCTATGCGGGCTATCACGTCGTGGCGCATCGCAGCGCATTCGGCTGGGCGGCCAGCCAGTCGCTCACCGACGTCTCGGCCGGCGGCACGGTCGAGGTCATGCCCGTGAAGGCGGGATGCGTGAACGGCACGGACACGATCATCTGGCCGGCGCCCGTGACGGCAGGCGAGTACGACGTCGTGGTCGACTTCGGATCGACCGTGGCGAATACGTCGGGCGACTGGATGGGCGACGGGCTGTACGACTCGTCGCAGGACTTCCTCGACGGTGCGGTGCAGGTCGGCTTCGTCGCAGCGCGCGATCCGTACACACTCGGCACGACTCCGATCGGCATCGCCAACTACTCCGTCGACGACTTCTTCCCGACCCTCGGCACCGCCTCGAACGTCGATCTCCGCGCGACGGTTCGCTATCCGGCAACGGGTGGGGGAGGTTTGGGTGCGGCCGTGGCGCCGGGAGCGCATCCGCTGTTCGTCATCCAGCACGGCAATCACGCCTGCTGCGATGTCCGCGCGAACGGAAGCGATGCCTACACCGGAACCGGCCCGTTGCACTCGCACGCGAGCTGTCCCGCCCGGACTCCGAACCATGAGGGCTACACGCGCCTGCTCGAGATCCTGGCCAGCAACGGCATCATTGCGGTCTCGATCGACGCGTACGACCTGACGGGCTCGTGGGCGGCGCCGCAGAGCGTCCAGTTCTGGATTACCGAGCGCGCCGATCTGATCCTGAAGCACCTGGAGATGTGGTCGCATCTGAACAACGCCGCGAACTTTCCCAGCTATCCCGACCCGTTCAGCGGCCTGTTCAACACGCACGTCGACATGACGCGCATCTCCGTCTCCGGCCACTCGCGCGGCGGAGAGGCGTCCGTCGTCGCGTTCATCCGCAACGCGATGCTGCCCACGCCGTTTTCGATCACCTCGGTGTCCTCCATCGCTCCGGTGGAGAGCCAGAGCTCCGTCGTCACCGTCCCGTACTTCGTCATCCTGCCGGGCGCGGACGGCGACGTCTCGGACCTCGACGGCGCGCGCATCTACGACCTCGCGAGCTACTCGACGACGAAGAGCGGAATCGACGTGTACGGCGCGAATCACAACTTCTTCAACACCGTGTGGGCTGCCGACGAAGATGAGTCCTGGGTCCCGCGTCCCGACCAGCTCCCGGCCGCGGATCAGCAGAAGCTCGGCGAGGCCTGGGTGGCCGCATTCGTGCGCTCGAACCTTCGTTCGGAGACGGTCTACGACGACATGCTGCGCGGGAACCTGACCTTCCCGTCGTTCGCCGGCCGCAAGGTATACGCGTTCCGCCACGAGTCACAGAATTCGCGGTTCGAGACGGGGACCGGAGCGGGGACTCCGAACGCGACCGCCACGGAATCGACGCTCACGCCCTATCCGCACGACACGTCCGCGGTGCGCGTCGGCTGGTCAGCCGGCAACGCGACGTACACCTGGACGATGGCCGCGACCGACGTCTCGACCTTCGAAGTGGTGTCGTTCCGCGTTGCGCAGTCGACCGCGGCGCCGCCCAATCCGATGAGCGGGAGCCAGGAGTTCCAGGTCCAGTTGCAGAGCGGCGCGACGGTGCGCGCGACGTATACCGGCCAGTTCGACTCCATCCCGAAGCCGTACGACCGTCCTGGTCCGCATACGGTCATGAGTACGGTCCGCATTCCGCTGCACTCGTTCATCATGAACAACTCCGGCCTGTCTCTGACCGGCATCGATACGGTCGTGTTCCGGTTTACGAATCCGAGTACGGGAGAGATCTATGTCGACGATGTCGAATTCTCACGCTGACCTTCGCTCCGCGGCGGCGGCGCTGCTTCTTCTCGCCGCATGCGCTACGACGCGGCCGGTGGCCGATCCGGACGCGCCGCGTCCCGCGCTCGCCGTCACCGCGGCCAAGCAGCCGCGCGTCGTGAGTCCCGCGCCGAACCGGGAAGCGCCGATCGAGATCGAGACCGCCACGGTCCGTGCCGCGGTGGAGGTCCCCGAGGTGCTCGCGCGGTTGCGGCGGAATCGGGAGGATGCGCGGCGACTGGTGGTGATCGACGTTCAGACCGCGAACGACCTCGATGACACGCCGCGCACGGCCTACCCGGTTATCGTGTTGAACGGGCGGGATCTCACGGACACCGTCGTCCTCGGCCCGCGACGTCTCGCGGCGCTGGTCGAGGCGGATGCGGTGCGGCGCGAGAGCACCGTGACCGTGACGATGATCGGAGACCGATCGAAGACCTCGCGGCGCGCGGTTCCCCTACGCACGCCGTAAGGTCGCATTCGCTCGAGGTGCGACGAGGAGCGCCCCCACCGGCACGTGCAGAGCGCCCGCGGTCGCCTGCGCCGGCGAATAGTCACCCGGGTTGAAGGGCGGGATCAGAGGGCGTATGTTGAGCGTGAAGTGATCCCGCGCAGTCCGTGGGTGGGAGGGTGTGATGGTCTTTGGGAGCAGCAGTCAAATCGACGAAGACGGGCTGAAGGCGAAAGAGCTGATCGAGCGAGCGATGGCCGCTCTTGGCAAGCCCACCGGCGACTTCAAGACGATCGTGCAGACTGGAGACGTCCAGGACGCGGTCGCGACGATCGAGACACCGTACGGACTGCGGACGCTGAAGGTGCCGCGGATCGCTCTCGGCGACTACTCGGAAGAAAAGCTCGTAGAGCTGATCAAAAGGCGTCTCGTGGCCATGTATGGCCGGCCGGCTACTGCGGCCTAGCTACGAAAACATTTCGACAGGTGGGGCGGGTGGAGACTCCGTATGCGGCCTCTCCCACCCGATGTACTGGGTCGGCTCGGATCGGCGGGCTTCGTCGCCGCAGGTCTTCGAAAAAGTTCGGGGTCCCGTCGAGGTACGTGTCGCGGGGGCGACTCTGCAGGCGGGGGCGGGGAGGCGGTGCCCCCACGTCTTCGCGTGTGCCCGCAGAGGGCAGTGGAGTCTCCTAGCGGTGACGCGGCGCGAAGAAGCCTCCGCGCCGCGTGTTCTCGGGGTCACTTGAATCCGTTGCGAAGGCTCTCCAAGTGGGCTCGTGCGATCACACCGCCTGATGCGGGTGTCGAGCCGAATCCAACCGGCGGAAGAGCGGTGAACGATCGGGCGGCGTTGATGGCCTGCATCAGCGTCGTGAAGTCCGCCGCGGCGACCGGTTGGGTGCGAAGGTTGTTCGGATCGAGTGCGGCGGCCGAATAGACAGCACTCTGCCCTCCGATGGCGCGAAGAGTATTGACCGCACGCCGCAGCTCCGTGATGTGTACCGCCTGGATCTCCGTCGTCGTGGCGATCGGGTCATCGGTGAACCCGGCGGCATACGCGACGTCGGAGCTGCTCGCCGCCGACGTAACCGTCCCGGAACGGGCCACGACGCGATAAAGCACGACACCGGTCGACGTTCCCGGAGCATCGTTCACGGACGTCTGCCCGCCGCCGTTGACGCTCTGCGCGAGCTGCCATGCCGCCGAGAACACTTTGCGCTCGACGTTGTACCCGTCCGCGTCCGCAACGGCGTTCCACTGGATGGTGACCGTACCGCCGTTTGCAGTTGCGACCACACCGGTGGGCGCGGTCACGGAGGTGACGGTCGTGACGTTCGTGTCCGCCGAGCCGCAACTGCTGCTGGCGCGCGCGAAGTACGATGTCCCGCTGGCCGCGGCGAAGGAGAACGTATTCGATGGCTGCGGACCGATGATCCTCGTCGCGTATGCGTTCATGGCGGCGTTCACTTGGTACAGCTCGTACGTCGGGCCTGCCGCGCCGCTCGCTGTGACGGTGATCGTGGCTTGGCCATTGACGCGCGGCGTCGTCGCCGGGAGTGGCTGTACCACGACGGGCGTGAGCCGCAGCACCGCGTTGGGCGTACCACTGACGTTGGGAGGATCGAGCTGGGCCGGATCGAGGTCGGGCCCGGTGCGGCTCATCAGCGCCGCATGCACCTGATCGACGTTGTAGGTCGGGTTGGACTGGAGGATGCGCGCCACCACGCCGGCCACGATCGGCGCGGACCAGGACGTGCCCGAGGCCCATCCTGCGGTCGCGCGGGAGTCGCGGTAGGTGTTCAACGCATCGTGATTCGCGACCGGGATGTTCTTGGCCGGCGCGAAGAGCGTGACGCACTGGCCGCCGTTCGAGCCGAGGGTGGTGTTGATGTACGGACCGTAGGGAATGGGACTCGGCGCCACGTCGGGCGGAGTCTTGTAGATGTCTCCGCTGCAGTTGTCGGAGTCCCCGGCGTGGCATCGCCAGCGCGCGAACCGGGTCGGCTGCGTCGGGTCGTATTGAGGCTCGGGCAGATTGACCGAAGCCCCTCCCGTGGCGGGATTCGGGTCGGGATTGTTGCGCAGCATCGTGCCCCCGACGGTGATGACCTTGTACGGCCGATCGGGGTTGTTCGGGTTGTTGGGATTGTTTCGCGACATGCGGCCCGGAGTCGTGTCGCAGGCGTTCGCGTCCTGGTTGTTGGCAGAAGCCACCACGGTGATGCCTTGCCCGTTGTTGTATCGAAGCAGGTTGCCGATGGCGTCTTCCACGCTGAGGGTCATCCCGGGTGGAGGACTCGTCGCGCCCTCCATGCCGACCACACGATACGTGCTCAGGGACACCACGGCGGGCGCTTTCGGATATGGATTTCCGCCCGAGCTGACCGGGCGCAGGATCCAATCGAGACCCTCGATGGTCATCTGCACGGTTGCCTCGGAAGGGACTGCCGCGTTCCCGAGGTACTCCAACTGGACGCTGCCCCAGGTCTGGCAACACGCCGCCGCCGGAGGCCACGGCCATCCCGTGTACGGATACGTGCCCGCGGGGCCCGTGGTGCCGCCGACCTTCACCTTGTAATACGTGGAGTTCGCAAAGACCGTCTCGTTGGTCGCGTAAGAGGTGTTCGGTGTATTGATGTTGAGCTGGCGGACGCCGTAATGCGCACACGGCGAGACTTTGATCGGGACAACTCTCGCGGCGCGGGCCACGCCGAGATTGAGGCCGTTGACCAGCGAGGCCACGCCGGTGCCGTGACTCTGCGCCCGGACTCCGGCGGGACTGCGCTGGCCATCGGGAGGCTGATTGTCGTAACCCGGCCCTCCGCAAGGATTCCAGGCCGGAAACCCAGCCGGATCGCCGCTCGCGTCATAACCGTCCAGCACCTTGTTCGGATCGTTGTTGAACTCGCGGTGTGCGCGCATGACGCCCAGATCGATGACGTAGACATAGACGCCGCTGCCGGTCTCGCAATACGAGTAGTCGTTCGTGGCGGCGGCCGAATTCTGGTCGATCACGTCCAGATGCCACAGGCGGTTGTCGGCCGTCGCGCAGGTAACGCCCGGTGCAGGCGTGCAGGCCGGATCGACATTGGTGGGCACGGTCGCGGAGATGAACATCTCCGCGTTCTCTTCGATGTACTTGACGTCGGGGTGATGGCTGAGGCCCTGGGCCTGACCTTCCGGCATGACCACGAAGAATCCCTTGAGCGCGTCCTGCCATATACGTTTCACTTCTCCGCCGCGCTGCCGGGCCAGGGCACGGGCGATGCCGGGAACGTCATCGCGCGCGATGTCGTCCTGCAGCACGACGATGTACTCGTCCTTGACGGCATTCGGACTGTGCCGAATGGTTCCTTCACCGGCTCGCAGCAGGCCGGGAGCCAGGGCGATGATGGCGAAGATCGCGATGAGCGGTGGGTACCCGCGATTCGAGTTGCGCATGGTGCGTCCTCCCTTTCGTGGTGCTCACTGCAGCGACAGCAGGACGAGGATCTCGCCCTCACCGCTCCCGAGCGGCTCGAGCGCCTTGCCGACGATCGTGCCGGGACGGTGAAGCAAGGCGCCGCCGACGTCGATCGGTGTCGAGCGCATCGCGTAACCGGGTTTGTCGCTGGTGACCAGTAAATCGCCGACGGCGATGGCACCGCGCGACGCATCCACTTTGACGCGCACGCGGCCGGTGGTGGCCACCTGTTCCTTGGACGCACTCTGTTCGCCGAGGATGATGCCCGGCTGCGCCGAAACCACTCCGGCGACCGTCGTGTCGTAAGAGCGGTGCGAGGCTGTGACGCCGTTCCCGATCTTCGCATCGAGCACGACCACCGTGCCGGGCGCGAGATCTTCATCGGACGGCACCCACTCCGCCACATCCTGATACTGCGCCCGGATGTTGGTCCCGGTTACCGTTCCGTCGAATTGCGCGTTCCCGGCGACATGGAGCGCCGCGGCGGGCGCCCAGACGCCGATGCCGACATTGCCCGCGCCGTCGATGACGAAGATTTTCGGCGAGACAACGTTCACCGGCTTGGCGATGAGACGCCTGTAGGCCCAAGCCAGCGAGGCGCTGCCCGGGTACTCGTACAGCTCGAATGCGTTGGGGACGATGCCGGAGCCTCCGCCCGAGGAGGCGGTGGCAAACCGCCAGGCATAATCGGCGCCCGACGCGGCGCGATTGGCCATGGTGAACGTCGTGATCGACTCGGTCGCGCCAGGCTGAGGATAGTTGCGAAGGAACAACGCTTCCCCCTGGACGTGCAGCTTCGCGAGCGGATCGGTGGTCCCGATTCCGACGTAGCCGTCGCCGCGGACGCGGAAATGTTCGACGTTCGAGGAGTTGTAGACCGTGAATCCCGACCCGGAATCCGAGGTACCGGTCTTGGCAACCAGGTAGGGCCAGGAGGATTTCGCCTGCAGCAGCACGCCGGTGGCCGTGAACGGCGAAGGTGAGCTCATGAACACATCGCCGTTCGTTCCCGAGTCGGTGACGTTGGCGGCCCCGTCCTCCGCTGCTTGAAGCGGCGATGACGGCTGCTGTTGCTTCGCCTGCAGGTTTCTCAATGTCTCGCGATGCCGCCGGAGCAGTTCTTCGCCCTCATTCCGCGTTTCCTGGGCAGCGGTCGCGAAGACAGCACAAACCATGAGAATTCCGATCATTCCGATGCGCATAGATCCTCCCTTTTCCTTCAACGTGGAGGTCCGCGCGCTCTCGAAGATTGGCGTTTCATTGGGAATTCATTGAATTTCATTACGAGGCCGAATGCCGATTGACTTAAGGGTGGATTGGTGTAGTGTCCTGCTCGAGTCCTTTCATGCAGACGTCAGAGGGTGAGGAGCGGGACGGCGTATTCCGGTTCGGCGATCTCCTGTTCGACTGTGGAGCGCACCTGCTTCTCCGCGCGGGCGTGGAACAGCATCTGTCGCCGAAGGCGCGGCAATTACTCCATCTGCTGGTGCTCAACCGCTCGCGTGCCATGTCGCGACAGGAGCTGTACGACGAGCTGTGGCCGCAGACGTTCGTCTGCGAGACGAATCTCGCCACCGTAGTCAGCGAGCTTCGTCACGCCCTCGGCGACGGGCAGTCCGCTCAATACGTGCGTACCGTGCGCGGATTCGGCTACGCGTTCTGTGGCGAGGTCTCGACGGTCAGACCGAAGCCGATCGCACGGGGCATATTGCTCTGCGAAGACCAGCGCTACCTCCTCAACGACGGCGAGACGTCCGTCGGCCGTTCCCAGGAATGCGACATCGTGCTGCACGGGGCGACGATTTCCCGGCACCATGCCGTCATCATCATCGCGGGCGGCGACATCACCCTCGAAGATCTCCGGAGCAGGAACGGAACCTACGTCAATGGCAGCAGGATCAGCCGGGCGGTCGTGCGCGACCGGGAGACCATTGCGTTCGGCGCCGTGCCGGCGTCAATCATCCGCAGAATCTCTTCGACCCTGCCGTTTCACCTGCCGCTGCAACGTAAACATTCCGGCCCGCAGCACCTCGCATAGCTGTCCGCGCGGCCTCTAACCGCCAACCGTCAACCGCCAACCGCCAACCAGCTCTGGCCGCAGGGAAGTAGCGGCAGAGACTCAGATACACTGCGCGCCGCATCGTGAAGCTCGTTTCCTTCATCGCCTCGCTGTTCATCCGCACCCTTCACGCCACGCTGCGCGTGCGGCATGTGAACGTCGAAAACATTCAGAGCGCGCCGCAGTACATCCTGGCGTTCTGGCACTGCCATCTCCTGTTGATGCTGCATTCGCGATATCGCAAACCGATCACCGTGATGATCTCCCGGTCGAAGGACGGGGAGTACATCGCGCGCGTGTTCGACTGGTACGGAGTCGAGGCGGCGCGCGGCTCGTCGACGCGCGGCGGCGGCGCGGCGCTGCGCGAGTTGTTGCGCGAGGCGAAGGCGGGGAAGAACATCGTCTTCACGCCCGACGGGCCGAAGGGTCCGCCGCGCATCGCCAAGGACGGCGTCGTGTACGCCGCGAAAGCGGCCGGACTGCCGATCGTGCCCGTGGCCTTCGCCGCTAAAAAAAAAAGCTTCTCCGCTCGTGGGACCGTATGGTCATCCCGTATCCGTTCACGAGAGTGCTGTTCCTCTACGGCGCGCCGCTGCACGTGCCGCGTGATGCGGACGTCGAGGAGTGGCGCGTCACGGTGGAACGGACAATGAACGCGCTCGCCGACGAAGCAGAGCGCATGGTGAACCAATGATCCACAGCATGACCGGCTTCGGCCGCGCATCCGGCGCGCTCTCGGCGCGCTATTTCGCAACCGTCACGACCAAGAGCGTGAACCATCGTTTTCTCGAGGCGTCCATCCGGCTGCCCGAATACATGTGGGACATGGAAGCGCCGCTGCGCGCGATCGCGTCGGAAGTGTTCTCGCGCGGGAAGCTCGACGTGTCGATCCGCATCCAGCGCACGCAGCAGCCCGAGTACAGCGTGCGCATCAACACGCAGATCGCGAACACGGTCATCCCGCAACTGCGCTCCATCGCCGAGGAGCTCGGACTGGGCGCGACGCTGACCGGGAGCGATCTGATGCGCGTGCCCGATTTTCTGCAGGTCGAAGCGATGGAATCGGAGATCACCGAGGACGAGCGGGAGGCGCTGGTGAGCATCGTGCGCGAGGCGTTTGCGCAGCTCACCGCGATGCGCGAGCGCGAAGGCGAGTCGCTGCGCACCGACATCAGCGCGCGCATCGCCGCCATCCGCGATCTGCGCGAGCAGCTCGGAAAGCATCGCGACGACGTGCGCGCCGAGCTCCTGGCGTCGTATCAGCAGCGCGTGCAGGAGATCGCGGCGCAGGCCGGGACCGACGTCGCGCAGGAACGCATCGCCCAGGAAGTGGTGGTCATGGTCGAGAAGGGCGACATTGCCGAGGAGCTGACCAGGCTCGAGCATCACCTCGATCAGACCGAGAAGGCCATGCGCGGCAAAGAGGCCGCGGGCAAGAAGCTCGATTTCCTCTCGCAGGAGATGCTGCGCGAGATCAACACGATGGGCTCGAAGTCGCGCTCGGCGGCCATCCGGACCCTTGTCGTAGAATTGAAAACGGAGCTCGAGCGCATCCGCGAACAGGTACAGAATGTCGAGTAACTTCCACTCGGACGGGACGTTGTTCATCGTCTCGGGCCCGTCCGGCGCCGGGAAGACGACCCTCATCCGCGGCGTGCGCGACCAGCTCCAGCCTTTGGGCATCGAGCTGTATTTTTCGGTGTCGCACACGACGCGCCGGCCGCGCGCGGGCGAAGCGCAGGGCATCAGCTACTACTTCGTTGAGCGGCAAGAGTTTGACCGCATGGTGGAGGCCGGGGAATTTCTCGAATGGGCTCACGTTCACGCCCATCGGTACGGCACGTCGCGCGCCGAGGTTCTGGGGCGGTTGCGGGACGGGCAGGACGTGATCCTTGACATCGACTACCAGGGCGCGAAACAGATCGATCGCGATCCGGAGCTGAAGCCGCGCTCGATGAGCGTCTTCATCTTTCCGCCGTCGCTCGACACCCTGCGCGTGCGGCTCCGGGAGCGCGGCCTGAACACCGACGACGAGATCGCGTTGCGGCTGCGCAAGGCCATCGACGAGATCGACGAAGGCAAGGATTTCTACGACTACATCATCATCAACGACAACCTCGATGCCGCGACCGAGTGCCTGAAGGCCGCCATCATCGCCAAGAAACTGCAGACCAAAACTGCGCTCGAAGCCATCGCCAGGATGGCCGAGCGACTCAAAGAGGAGGATCGCAATGGAAGGACTGCCGGAAGGAGTTGACAGCAAGTTCCGCTACGTGCTGCTCGTCTCCAAAAGAGCGGAGCAGCTCATCCAGGGAGCGCAGCCGAAGACCAAGCCGCGCCACGCCAAGCCGACGCGCATCGCCATGGAAGAAGTGGCGCAGAACGTCGTGAAATGGCAGCTCACCGCGCCCGAGGAAGAGACCACGGCGCTGGAAGGTAGCGAAGCGTAACGCAGGGCGGGCTTGAGCCCGCCGCCAGGACGGGCTCAAGCCCGTCCTACGTTTTTCATGAACATCGTTCTTGGAGTGTCCGGCGGCATCGCCGCCTACAAAGCGCCCGAGCTGGTGCGCCGGCTCCAGGACATCGGCGCCGCCGTTCGCGTGATCCTCACGCCGAACGCGGCGCGTTTTGTTTCTCCGCTCTCCCTGGCCGCCGTGTCCAATCACGGCGTGATCTCCGATCAGTGGGGTGACGCCGCGCATGGCGGCGTCGATCACATCGAGCTTGCGCGCTGGGCCGAGCTGCTGCTGATCGCGCCGGCCACCGCGAACATGCTCGCCAAGCTCGCCGCCGGCATTGCCGACGATGCGCTGACGACGTACGCACTCGCGCATCGCGCCGAGGTGCTGGTGGCCCCGGCGATGAACACGTTCATGCTCGCGCATCCCACGGTGCAGCAGAACATCGCCACGCTGCGTGCGCGCGGCGTGGGGATCATCGAGCCGGTGAATGGCCTCCTCGCATGCGGCGAGGAAGGCGCGGGAAAGATGCCCGACGTTCCGGAGCTCGTCTCCATCGTGCGCGAGCGCTTCGTGGCCCGTGATCTCGAAGGCAAGCGCGTGCTCGTCACCGCCGGTCCCACGCGCGAGCCGCTCGATCCGGTGCGCTATCTCTCCAACCGCTCGTCCGGAAAGATGGGTTATGCGATCGCCGATGCCGCGCGCAGGCGGGGAGCGCAGGTGACGCTGGTTTCGGGACCGACGTCGCTGATCGTGCCGGCAGGCGTGGAGATGCTTCGCGTCACCACCGCGCAGGAGATGCATGACGCGGTCATGCGCGCGGCGGGCGAACATCAGATCCTGATCAAGGCCGCGGCGGTAGCGGACTTCGCGCCGGTGCAGGTCGCCGATCAGAAGATCAAGAAGAGCGACGACAGCGACACGCTGACCATCACGCTGCGCAAGAATCCGGACATCCTCGCCGGCGTAGCCAGGCTCGCGAGCAGACCATTCGTCGTGGCTTTCGCCGCTGAGACGGCCATGATCGAGCAGAACGCGCGCATGAAACTGCAGAAGAAGGGCGCGGACCTGATCGTGGCGAACGACGTCGCGGACGCCACGATCGGCTTCGACTCGAATGAGAACGAGGTTCTGGTGATCGGCCGGGACGGGGAAACGACCCGCATCGCCAGGGCGTCGAAGAGCGTGATTGCCAACCGCATCCTCGACGCCGTCGTGGCGCGCCTGCGCTGACTACTCGTCGTACCCCTCGCACGCCAGCAGGTCCTTATCCGTGATCTTCCAGTAGGAGCTGTCGCGGCAGAGGTTCGCGCTCTCGATGACGCACTCGTCGCCGTCTTCGTCGACGACCTTCACGTCGTAGTCATCGCAGGGGATGTCGGTGATGGTGAACGAGTCGCCCTTGGTGAGCACGTCCTCCCCGAGCTGATCCGGTCCCCACTCCTCTTCGGAGGCGGGCGAGAGATACAGGTGGTGGATCTCCCACTTGCTCTGGTTGATGACCTTCACCGTCGCCTTCTTCGCGAACGCGGACGTAGCAAGGGCACACAAAAACAGCACGGCAATCGTCTTTTTCATGATGGCCGCGATTAGACCATAATCGTCCGCGATGACCCCCGACGTTTTGTCTGAACTGGAGCTGCTGCGCGACCTGGGATTCACGCACCTGGACTTGAGCCGGGCCGTCGAGTCGTCGAGTCGTCAAGTCGTCGAGGAGCAGACACCGGTCGACTCGACGATTCCCTGGGACGCGCTCGTCGCCGAAGCCCACGACTGCACGAAGTGCCGCCTGGCCGGCACGCGCACGAACGTCGTTTTCGGCGTCGGCAATCCGAACGCGGACCTCATGTTCATCGGCGAGGCGCCGGGCCGCGATGAAGACGAGAAGGGCGAGCCGTTCGTCGGCCGCGCCGGCCAGCTCCTGACCGACATCATCAAGGCCATGAAGCTCACGCGCGATGACGTCTACATCGCCAACGTCATCAAGTGCCGGCCACCCGAGAACCGGAATCCCGAGGCCGACGAGCTCGATGCTTGCCGCCCGTTCATTCGTCAACAAGTTGACCTCATCCAGCCCAAGGTCATCGTCACCCTGGGCCGCTTCGGTCTGCAGAGCCTCACCGAGAAGAGTTACGGCATCTCGTCCGTGCGCGGGCAGTGGCTCGAGTACAACGGCATCAAGCTCATGCCCACGTACCACCCGGCCTACCTGCTGCGCACGCCGGGCGCGAAGAAGGACGTGTGGGCGGACATGAAGAAGGTGATGGCGGAGCTGGGGATCACTGCGTGAGTTGCCGGTTGCCCGTTGCCGGTTGCCGGTGCGTTCGCTCCCGAGGACGTCATGACGCGAACTGACCGGCAACCCGGCAACCGGCAACCGGCAACCAGATGACAGGCATTTCCGAGTACGCCGAAATCGCAGTGCCCGTCGCGCTGCACCAGACCCTCACGTATGCGATCCCCGAGGAGTTGCGCGACTCCGTGCGCCTCGGCTCGCGCGTGGAAGTGCCCCTCGGGTCCAAGCTCACCACCGGCTTCGTCGTGTCGCTGCTCGACACCGCGCCCGAACAGAAGCTGAAACCGATTCGCTCCGTGCTCGACGACGAAGAGCCGGCGCTGATTCCCGAGATCATCGAGCTCTGTCGCTGGGCCGCGGAGTACTACATCGCGCCGCTTGGCGAAATGTTGCGCGTCGCACTGCCCGCGAACATGGCCTCGCGCGGCAAGCGCCAGGCCATGCTCACCGCCGACGAGTCGATGATCGGGAAGGCGCGCGGGGAGAAGCAGATCCTCGACAGCGATCTGCCGCTGCTGGACGAACTGCGCAAGCGGCCGATGCCGATTTCCGCGGTGCTGCAGATGCCCGGCGTCCGGCGCTCCGCGCTCGTGCGGCTGCGCGACGCGGGCATCATCGCCCTGCACGATCGCCTCAACGACGCGAAAGGGGTCCGCTACGACCGCTTCGTGATTCTCGAAAGCGACCCGGGCGGACTCACTCCCAAACAGCAAGCCGCCGTCGAGCTGCTGCAAACGCGCGGCGGCGAGCTCTCCGTGCGCGCGCTCGAACACGGCGGCGTCAGCGCGGCCGTGCTCTCCGCGCTCTCGCGCAAGAACGTGATTCGCATCGAGCGCCGCGCGCGGCGCCACACGCTCGACGCCTTCCTGGCCGGACTCGAAGGCGCGGCGGCGGGTGAGATTCGTTACTCGTTCGAGCAGCGCCTGGCCATCAAATCCATCAGCGAGACCTTAGGCACATTCGCGCCGTTTCTGCTCGAAGGCGTGACCGGGAGCGGGAAGACCGAGGTGTACATCGAGTTGATGCGGAGCGTGGTGAAGCGGGGAGAGCAGGCCATCCTGCTCGTGCCCGAGATCTCGCTGACGCCCGTCTTCGCGTCGCGATTGAAGGAGCGCTTCGGCGATCGCATCGCCATCCTGCACAGCAATCTCTCCGCGAGCGAGCGTTTCGACCAGTGGTGGCGCGCGCGGCGCGGCGAAGTGGACGTGGCCATCGGACCGCGCTCTGCGCTCTTCACGCCGTTCCAGCGGCTGGGACTGATCGTCGTCGACGAGGAAGGCGACGGCGCGTACAAGCAGGAGGAGACGCCGCGCTACAACGCGCGCGATCTCGCGGTCGTGCGGGCCCAGTTCCGCAACATCCCCGTGGTCTTGGGCTCCGCCACGCCCTCGCTCGAGTCGCGCGAGAACGCGGCGCGCGGCAAGTACACACTGCTGCGCATGGCCTCGCGCGTGGAGTCGCGGCCGCTGCCGGACGTCGAGACCATCGACCTGCGCAAAGAGCGCGCGGAGAAAGAGGACAAGGGCTTCGTGATCTTCAGCGGCCATCTGAAGAAAGCGATGCGCGAGGTGTTCGACGCCGGCGAGCAGGCCATCATCCTGATCAACCGCCGCGGCTACGCGCCGTACCTCTTGTGCCGCGAATGCGGCCAC
>DATLBM010000446.1:0-4440 GCA_035526885.1 Thermoanaerobaculia bacterium
CAAACCCGGCGTCTGTGTAGTTGATACCCGTGCCGGTGCCATTCCACTGCGCCATCGCCGTGGCGGTCGCGAAGACGGGGTCGCCGGAGCCTGAAGCCGTTCCGGCGCGCACCCAGCCCGCCGCCGGTGTTGCCCACCGATATCCGAAGCCGTTGTCCTGCATCAGGTACGACGTCGCCGAGAAAGCATTCGTGGCGATCTTCGCCTCGGCCGCGATCTGCGCGCTCTCGGCGGCGAAGTAGTCGATCGTCGCCTTGCGCTGCGTCACGACGGAGTGGATGTATCGAATAAAGAGCGCCGCGTTGCGAGCGCGCTCGGCGTGCGGGTCGAGGTTCGCATTGAAGCCGTGGACGCCGGCCCGCAACGCGAGATCGCCGACGAGATGGAACTGCCCGAGGGAGAGGCCGAAGGTGACCGGCTCCAAGTTGCGGTTGGCAGATGTGAAGACGAGGTAGCGCACCCCGGACACGTAACGCGGAGTTCCGGCAATGATCATCGCCTTGTTGCCGATCACACCGCCGCGCTCCGTCAGCACCAGCTCCTGCCCCGCCGCACGATCACCTTTCAACACCTCGTCGATGCGCAGCGTGAAGCGCGTGACGATGCCGCTTCGCGCATCGAGCTCGGTCATCGAGCGCACGCCGGTGGCGATGACGATGTCGTCCGACTTCTGGATCATCTCCGCGTCGGGCGGAACGATGTAGGTCGCGGCGCCCGCCGTCAGGGCAAACAGACAGAGTGCCGCGGAGAGAATCCGTAGTGTTGAGGTCATACGTGGATTGTCTTTCGCCGGATCGACGTTTTGGCTGAACCATGAAACGCCGTCGCCTTCGGGAAATTGCACTCGCCTCGCAGACGCGCCTGGCCCTCGTGGCCGCCGTCTGGATGTCGCTGTTCGCGTATGCGGGCCGTCCGATCCTCGCCGGGGCCGCGGCGGCGGGACTCGCTCCGGGCATCGGATGGGCCGTGCTGGCGGCGTTCGCGATCGTGCCGGCGCTGCCGCTGGTCGCGGGACGCCGCTCGGCCGCGCACTGGAGCGGCTACGCCATCCTGGCGCTCTTCTCGACTTTGCTCGTGCTGGTGATCGTCGGCGACGTGGTGCGCGGCGCGTACACGCTCGCGCGCCTGGTCATCCCGGCCTGGCCGCTCCTCGATCCGCGCGCGGTGAGCGTGACCATCCTCGGCACGGCGGGCGCGCTCACCCTCATCGGCGTCTTCCAGGCGCGTTGCCCGCGCGTGCGCAACGTGACGGTGCCCATCGAGAACCTGCCGCCGGAGCTGGACGGCTATCGCATCGTGCAGTGGAGCGACGTGCACGTCAGCCCCACCATTCGCCGCGCGTTCGTGGAGTCGCTGGTGGAGCGCACGAACGCGCTCGAGCCGGATGCCGTGGTGATCACGGGCGACCTCGTCGACGGCGACGCGGACGATCTGCGCGACGAGGTGCAGCCGATGCGCGGCCTGCGTCCGCGCGACGGCGTGTTCTACGTCACCGGCAACCACGAGTACTACTGGCAAGCGAGCGAGTGGATCCCGCTCCTCCAATCCCTCGGCCTGGACTTTCTCAAGAACGAGCACCGCGTGCTCCGCGGCGGCCAGCTCGTGATTGCAGGCGTGACCGATCCGGTGGGTCGCGGCACGCACACGCAGGACGTGGACGGCGCGGTGTTCGGCGCTCCTGCGTCGGCGATCAAGGTCCTGCTCTCGCATCGCCCGCAGACCGCGGAAGCCGCCAGCCGCCTCGGCGTCGACCTTCAGCTCTCCGGCCACACGCACGGCGGCCAGTTCTTCCCGTTCAATCTCTTCATCCATCGCTTTCAGCCGATCGCGAAAGGCCTGCACCGCGTGGGACGCACGTGGCTGTACGTGAACCGCGGCACGGGCTACTGGGGACCGCCGACGCGGCTCGCGGTGGGCGGGGAGATCACGGTGGTGGAACTGCGTCACGCCGACAACTGCTGACGAATCGCTCCTGAATCGAACACCACGCGATGCTCCGCCAGGCGCCCGTCGCGCACGGTGAGGATGTCGATCACCTCGAACGACACCGGCCGTCCGCTCGACGGGATGCCCATGAACTCCCCGCCGTGCGTCCCCTCGAACGTCTTGCGCGTCACGACCTTCTCCGCTTCGGCGACCTGCTCGTGGATGGTCACGCGCAGGTCGGGAAACGCGCCGCGCAGGTAGCCGAAGAGGATGTGCAGCCCCTCGCGCGTGGGCGGGACGCCGGGAAACGGCGAGTGATCGATGAAGTCGTCCGCGACCATTTCGTCGATCACGCCGAAGTTGCCGCGGCTCTGGGCCTCATCGACGAACTTCCGAACCAGCTCTTTGTTCGTTTCGGACATCGCTCTCTGCCTCCGGGAGCATGTACGGAGCGGCGGCGAGGTCGGATTTCGTGATGCGCCTCACATCCGGCGCCCAGTCCCCTGAATGTCTCTCTTATCCCGCCACACTTTTGCCGCAGTGACACGCCAGATTGTGGACATCATGAAACGGTCCACGGTCCTTCTCGCCGCAGTCCTCACCTCGGCGTCCCTTTTCGCGCAGACGGTCGACATCGTCCCGGCCACTCCGGCCGCGCGCGCGCTCCAGTCGCTGGTCGCCAGCGACGCCAACCTGAACGTTCGTAACTTCTACGGTCCGATCGGCTTCCGCCCGGTGTGGTCGCGCAGCGGCCGCCCGACGGCGCAGGCCTCGGCCGTCATCGCGCTGTTCGAGTCCGCCGAGGCTAAGGGCCTGCGCTCGACCGACTACGCGGCCGGCCAGTGGACCGCCCGCAAGGCCGACCTCACCAGCGACGCCGGCCAGGCGCGCTTCGACTACGCCATGACCGCGACGCTGGCGCGCTACGCCAAAGACGTGCGCCAGGGCCGCATCAACAACTCGCCCGAGGACTTCTACGTCCCCGACGTCGTGAACCGCGCCGCCACCGGCGACGCCGCCGCCGTCATTTCCTCGATCGAGCCGCAGTCCGCCGACTACCGCCGCCTCGTGGCCGCGCTGGCCGCGTATCGCCGCATCGCCGCGGCCGACACCGACACGCTTCCCGTCGTGGCCAAGCTGAAGGAAGGCGACGACTACGCCGCGCTTCCGCAGCTCGCGAACAAGCTCCGCCTCTACGGCGACCTGGCCAGCCCTGAACAGGGCGCTTTCAGCGCGGCGAGAGTCGAAGGCACGAAGTACACGGGCGCCGTGGTCGAAGCGGTGAAGCACTTCCAGTCGCGTCACGGTCTCGACAACGACGGCGTCATCGCCAGGGGCACGTTCGCGCAGCTCAACACGCCGGCCTCGCAGCGCGTGCAGCAGATCGCCATCGCGCTGGAGCGCACCCGCTGGACGCCGGCCGTGAACGGCCCGGCCATCATCGTGAACATCCCGGAGTTCAAGCTCCACGCGATCGGCGAAACGGAGCTGGAGATGCGCGTGGTCGTCGGCAAGGCTGACGGCCACAAGACCCCGATCTTCGACGGCGACCTGCAGCACGTGGTGTTCCGCCCGTACTGGAGCGTGCCGCCGAGCATCCAGCGCAACGAGATCGCGCCGAAGCTCACCGCCGGTTACGCCGCGCGCAACAACTACCAGATCGTGGACGACTCCGGCCGCGTCATGGACGTGAATGACGACACGGTGCGCCGCGTGCGCAACGGCTCGCTCAGCGTCCGCCAGAAGCCCGGCACCTCGAACGCCCTCGGCCTGGTGAAGTTCCTCTTCCCGAACGACAACAACGTGTACCTGCACTCGACGCCGTCGCAGTCCCTGTTCGCCCGCTCGCGCCGCGACTTCAGCCACGGATGCGTGCGCGTCGAAGACCCGGTCAAGCTGGCCGAGTGGGTCCTGCGCGAGAAGCCGGAGTGGACCAGGGAAAAAATCCAGGCCACGATCAACGGCAAGCGCGACGACGTCTACGTCAAGGTCGACGAACCGATCACCGTCAAGATCACTTACCAGACCGTAGTGGCCCAGCCGAATGGAGAGGTCCACTTCTTCGACGACATCTACGGTCACGACGCGAAGCTGATCGCGTCACTCGCCCCGGCCGCGCCGAAAGGCGCCGTCCTGGTGGCCGCAAAACGCTAACGGGCTCGCAGGCCCCCCTCCGCAGCATCGGCCCTCTTCCCGTGTGGGGCGGGAAGAGGGCCACTTTTTTTTCGCGTGTCATCCTGAGCGGAGCGCAGCGCAGTCGAAGGACCTTCCCCCGCGCCAGCGAGCCGGGAAGGTCCTTCGACCGTCCTCCGCTTCGCTGCGGCGGCTCAGGATGACACGAGCCGCGGCGTGTCATCCTGAGAGCGTGTGAAGAAATCGCCCGTAACGGTTTCGTCGATTTTCTGGGGGTAGCTCGATGCTTCGCGGCATTGAGATCGTCGATTCCAGGGCCGTTTCCGGGCGCCACTTTTCGCCGCAAAGTGGTTGTTGGCGTTGCCGCAACGAAAAATTGAT
>DATLBM010000447.1:0-3459 GCA_035526885.1 Thermoanaerobaculia bacterium
AATTTTCTTCTGCGGGATGTCGCCGCTGTCGGTGGCGGTTTTCGCAGTGAGCGTCGCTCGGGTCACGGGAATGTCGATCTCCGTGATCGCGAAATAGGCCACCTCTTCCACATCCGAGATCTTTTCCCCAGCGGCCTTCTCACGACCCTCACGTGCCTTTCGGATCCTCAGCAGCGAAGAGGCGATATCGCCGAAATTCACCAGCTTCGACGCCGCCAGCAATTGCGCGTGCAACGGATCCTCGACCTCGATGTACGTGTACGTCGTCCCCGCCGTCGCGTCTTCGTCATTGGTCAGGAAGACGTCGAAAAGCTTGTCCACGCCGGGAAGCGTGGCAGCGCCGAGTTGGATGTTCGTCACGCCGCTCGCTTTGTAGTAATCCGCATACTTGGCGGGAATGATCAGCACCCGCACGGGCTCGGGGTCCTTGGCCGCGGGATTCTTGGCCGTGAAGACGATCGAGTAGAAGTTCTGATCGAAATTGAACTTGTGCTTGGGGGTTGTGTCCTCGGTGCCGTCGTCCTTCAGGAACTTCGCGGTGGCAAAGAGGTCCTGCAGGTCTTTGGCAGGCCTTCGGCGTCGCCACGAAAATATTTCGCGACGAGGTTCGCGTAAGCGGTGCTCTTGATGGTGACCGTGCCGCTTCCGAGCGACTGCGTGCGCGCGACTTTCTGCGCGACCAACGACGTGGGGGTACCGAGGATCCAGAGCAAAGACAACCACAATCCAAGTCGCTTCATGAAACTCCCTCCGCGTCATTGGAGTGCCGCGCCCGCCGGATTCCCGCCGCCCGCGATTAGAATGCGCGGGCCATGGCACGAGCGCAGCGCAGCAAAAAGCATCTGGTGTGGGTGGACTGCGAGATGACGGGGCTCGATCCCACGCATGACGCGCTGCTGGAGATCGCCACGATCATCACCAACTACGACCTCGAGATCATCGCCCGCGGTCCCGTTT
Source organism: Thermoanaerobaculia bacterium (assembly GCA_035526885.1). GTDB lineage: Bacteria > Acidobacteriota > Thermoanaerobaculia > Gp7-AA8 > Gp7-AA8 > QHVT01. Next base: position 958 of record DATLBM010000447.1, read on the forward strand.
TGACCATCAGGCAGAGCGATGCCCGTCTGGCCGCGATGGACGCGTGGAACCGCCGCACGCACAAGAAGAGTGGCCTCATCGACCGCGTGCGCGAGCAAGGCATTTCCGTGGCCGAGGCGGAGCGCCAGACGCTCGCGTTCGTGAAGAAATACTGTTACGCGCGCACCGCGCCTCTCTGCGGCAACTCCATCGGCCAGGACAAGCGCTTTCTCGCCAGGTACATGCCCGACCTGCACGAGTTCCTGCACTACAAAGTAGTGGACGTCAGCTCGATCAAGCTGCTCGCGAACGAGTGGTACGGCGGCAAGTACGAGGCGCCGAAGAAGAAGGAGCTGCACCGCGCGCTCGACGACATCGAGGAGTCGATCGCCGAGCTGGCGTACTACCGGCAGCACGTGTTCGTCCGGAGCTGACGCGTGCCGAGGCCCGAGCACTCTCTGCGCGAGCGTCTCGGTGCGCTGCGCAACATTCCGCCCTTCCTGCGGCTGATCTGGCAGACCAGCCGCGCGCTCACGATCGCAAACGTCGTGCTGCGGCTCGTGCGCGCGGTGTTGCCGGTGGTGCTGCTCTTCGTGGGCAAACTGATCATCGACGAGGTGATCGCCCTCGCTTCGCGACACGATGGGCCGTCCACGCTCTCGGCGTGGTGGCATTCGGGTGCGATCGATCGGCTGGCGATGCTGATCGGTCTGGAGCTCGCCGTGGCGGTGCTCTCCGACGTCATCGGGCGCATCGTCTCGCTCGTCGACTCGCTGCTCTCCGAGCAGTTCGTGAACACGACCAGCATCCAGCTGATGGAGCACGCCGCGATGCTGGACCTCGAAGACTTCGAGGACAGCGAGCTGCAGGACCAGCTGGAGCGCGCCCGCCGCCAGACCATGGGCCGCAGCGCCCTGCTCACGCAGATCCTCGGGCAGGCCCAGGACGTCGTCACCATCATCACCTTCGCCGCCGGCCTGGTCGCCTACGCGCCGTGGCTGATCCTGCTCCTGGGCATCGCCCTCATCCCGGCGTTCGCGGGCGAGGCGCATTTCAACGCCGCCAGCTACACGCTCAACTACACGCGCACGCCGGAGCGCCGCGAGATCGACTACGTCCGCCAGACCGCGGCCAGCCTGGAGACGGCGAAGGAAGTGAAGATCTTCGGCCTGAACGCGTTCCTGATCGAGCGCTATCGCAAACTGGCCGGCGATTTCTACGATGAGAACAAGCGCCTGGCGATGCGCCGCGCGTTCTGGGGCAGCGTCCTGACGACGATTGGAACGCTGGGCTATTACGTCGCGTACGCGTACCTGGCCGTGAAGGCGTTGCGCGGCGAGCTCACCATCGGCGATCTCACGTTTCTGGCGGGCTCGTTCCGTCGTTTGCGCACGCTGCTGGAAGGCCTGCTGACCGGCTTCTCGCAACTGGCCGGGCAGGCGTTGTATCTCGACGATCTGTTCTCGTTCTTCCTGATCGAGCCCGAGATCCTCTCCGGCTTCGCGCTCTTTCCGCAGCCGATGCGCGAGGGATTCCGCTTCGAGAACGTCGGCTTCCGTTATCCCGGCGCGGAGCGGTGGGCCGTGCGTAATCTCACCTTCACGCTGCACGCGGGCGAGGTGCTGGCGCTGGTGGGAGAGAACGGCGCGGGCAAGACCACGCTCGTGAAACTGCTGGCGCGGCTCTACGATCCGGACGAGGGACGGATTCTCCTCGACGGCCGCGATCTGCGCGAATACGACCTCGAGTCGCTGCGGGCGAACATCGGCGTGATCTTTCAGGATTTCGTGCGCTATCACATGACTGCCGCGGAGAACATCGCCGTGGGGCGCATCGAGGCGGCCGGCGATCGCGAGCGCATCGAGGAGGCGGCGCGCCGCAGCCTTGCCGACGAAGTGATCGAGCGCCTTCCGGACGGCTACGATCAGATCATCGGCAAGCGGTTCCGCAAAGGCGTGGATCTCTCCGGCGGCGAATGGCAGAAGGTGGCCATCGCGCGCGCCTACATGCGCGGCGCGCAACTGCTCATCCTCGACGAGCCGACCGCCGCACTGGACGCGCGCGCGGAGTTCGAAGTCTTTCAGCGGTTCCGCGAGCTGAGCGCCGGCAAGACGGCGGTGCTGATCTCACACCGTTTCTCCAGCGTGCGCATGGCTGATCGCATTCTGGTGCTGGCCGAAGGTGCGCTCGAGGCGGAAGGAACGCACGAGGAGCTCCTGGCGGCCGGCGGGCGGTACGCGGAGCTGTTCGAGCTGCAGGCCGCGGGATACCGCTAGGACTCTTCGTCGTCCGGCGCCGCCGGCTCTTCCTCGTTCTCCGGATTCGGCGGAATGACTTCGCGCAAGAGCGTTTCCACGCGCAGCGCGCGCATGGCCGTCTCGTCGTAGCGGAAGTCCAGTTCCGGGGTGTAGCGGAGGTGGATGCGTTTGCCGAGGGCGTGGCGGATCTGGGGAGCGATGCGGCGGAGCTCCTCGACGGCTTTCTTGGTGTCCTCTTCCTTGAGGCCGGTCATGTAGACGCGCG
>DATLBM010000448.1:0-7690 GCA_035526885.1 Thermoanaerobaculia bacterium
AATGGGTCCTGGGCGTGCGGCCGGCGTGGGAAGGACTGGTCGTCGATCCGTGCCTGCCGCCGCACATCGAGCGCGCGCGGGTCGTGCGGCCGTGGCGGGGGAAGATGCTGGAGATCGAGGTCTATCGGGGCATGGAGAAAAAAATCATCGCGTGAGCTGCCGCTGCGCGAACTGCAGCTTGTCCGGATTCACGACCGACCACAGCTCCGCGATGCGCTCCCCATCGAATGCAAAGTTGAGGATGCTCACGATCGTGCCCTCGCGCCGCGCCACGAGCGCCGGCGCGCCGTTCACTTCCTCGATCGACGGCGTGATGCCCTGCGCGAACTTCTGCACGATGCCGATCCACATCTGCGACACGGCCCCGAAACCGGTCACCGGACGCTTCGCCGCGAACGACTTCCCGCCGCCGTCTCCGACCGACACCACATCGTCGGCCAGCACGTTGCGCAGCGCGTCCACGTCGCCGCGCGAGACGGCGCCGAGGAAGGACTCGATGAGGCGGCGCTGCGTTTCGGGAGGCGGCGCGAAGCGGCGCTTCTCCTCCGACACGCGCTCCTTCGCGCGATGCAGGATCTGCCGCGACGACGCCGCGGTGATGTCGAGCAGGTCCGCGATCTCGTTGTGATCGTGATCGAGCACGTCGTGCAGGAGCAGCACCGCGCGCTCGGTTGGATTGAGCCGCTCCAGGGTCCGCAGCAGCGCCAGCTCGATGTGCTCGTCGCGCGTGGCGCGCGCGTACGGATCGCCGTCGATGCCCGTGAACACCGGCTCGGGCAGCCAGGGACCGATGTACTCCTCGCGCTGTTTCTGCGCGGACTTCAACCGGTCCAGCGCGAGACGCGTGAGGATGGTGACCAGAAACGCCTTCACGTCGCGCACGACGTCGCGGTCGGTCGACGCGAAGCGCACGTACGCGTCCTGTACCAGGTCCTCGGCATCCGCCGCGCTGCCGGTCATGCGGTAGGCGATGGTGAAGAGGAGCGCGCGATAGGCCTCGAATTCCTCGTTCACGCGGCCTCCGCCTGCAGCCATCGCCGCGACTCCGCGCGGATGGACGTGATCGTGTAGCGGCAGATCAGCTCCTTGATCCACGCCGCGGGGCGGCCGGTCAGGCAGACCTCTTTCGGCGCGTCGTCGGAATGCACGAACTGAATGATGCCGTCATTGCGCCCCAGCGAGATGCAGCGAATGACGAAACTGAAGCGGAACGCGTGGCTCGTGACGCCGGCCAGATGGTCCGCCACGTACGCGCCCATCGGCAGCGCGATCGCGCACGACATGCGCCGCCCGCGCCAGTCGGCGGCGTCGCCGATCGCATAGATGGATGGATCGGAGGAGCGGAGGTGATCGTCGACGATGATCTGGCCGCGCGCGTTCACCTCGAGTCCTGCCTCACGCGCGATGGGCGAGAGTTGAAACGACGTGCACCAGATGCCTTCGATCTCTTCATCGACGCGATGATTCTCGACCATGGTCACGCCGTGCTCCGCGAGCCACGCGCGCAGATGGCGCCGCGCCTTCGGCGCGAGATCGCGTCCGATCTCGCCGGCGTCGTACAACGTCACCTTCACGCCGCGCTCCGCGAGCTCGGCCGCGGTCTCGATACCGGTCAGGCCCGCGCCGATCACGTTCACCTCTTTTGATGCCACGCGCTGGAACGCGTCGTTGATGCTGCCGAGGGCGTAGATCAACGTGTCGTAGGGAATCGTGCCGTTGACCAGCTTGCGCTCGCGGTCGATGGACGTCACGCGGGTCTTCAGGACCTGCACGGGCAGATTGCGAAAGAGGCGCGCGTACGGAATCGGCAGAACGTCGTCGCCCGCCACGACTTGGTGCAGGCGGATGCGCTCCACCAGCGCGTCGCGCGCGTCGATGAGCGTCACCGCGATCCCGCGCCGCGCCAGCCGCGCCGCCGCCATCGCCCCGCCGTAGCCGCCGCCGAGGATGAGGATTCGTTCGTTCATGGAACAGGAGACGAGCGAACGATCGCCAGTGTGACAGGCGATTCGTTGCTGTGTTGCTGGTTGCCGTGTTGCCGGAGAGGCATGGCCTGAAACCGAGGACTCGCCGGCAACCAGCAACACGGCAACGATTTACCGTCTCGTCAGCCGCCGCATGACCGCTCCGGCCACCCATCCCGCCGCCTGCGACGCCCACCAGTACTCGCCGAGGAGGAGGAGGAGGATGGCGGCGGCGATGGTGCCCGCTTGCAGCGATTCCGCAGGCGTGGCCCCGCGGAAGTGGCCGGCGACGAGGGACACGATGAGCACGCTCACCGTCAGCAGCAGCGCCGACACGACGATCTCGAAGAGCAAGCGCGTGCGGCGGAGATGGTGGCAGAGAAACTCCGTCAACGCGACGACGGGCATCAGCACGAGCAGGACGGCTCCCACCGCCGCGGCGAGCATCAGCACCAGGAGAACCGGCAGTGTGAGCGGACCTCCCAGTCCGCCATGCGTGAAGACCGCCCACACGAGCAGCGCGGCGTACGCGACGATCGTCAGGGCGATGCACGTCACGACCACGACGGCGCCCGCGACCAGGTGTCGCGCGAACGTCCCGCCCGCGCGCAGGACCACGGTGGCTCCCGGCTGTCGCACCGGTCCGCATTATAGGAAACGACCGCGAACGCCTTCGTTGCCGTGTTGCTGGTTGCCGTGTTGCCGGCGAGGCATGGCCTGAAACCGAGGACTCGCCGGCAACCAGCAACCGGCAACCGGCAACCGGCTACGGTAGAATCCGCGCCGATGCAGATCACGCCTGACGTCATCCGCGCCCATGGCATCACCGACGACGAGTACCAGCGCATCCTCCACATCCTCGGCCGCGAGCCCAACTACACCGAGCTCGGGATCTTCTCCGTGATGTGGTCCGAGCACTGCTCGTACAAGTCGTCGCGCGTGCACCTGCGCAAGTTCCCTACGACCGGCGCGCGCGTCGTGCAGGGGCCGGGCGAGAACGCGGGCGTCATCGACATCGGCGACGGGTGGGTGGCCGCGTTCAAGATGGAGTCGCACAACCATCCGTCCTTCATCGAGCCGTACCAGGGCGCGGCCACCGGCGTGGGCGGCATTCTGCGCGACATCTTCACCATGGGCGCGCGACCGATTGCATCACTGGACTCATTGCGTTTCGGATCGCTCGATGCGCCGCGCATGAAGTACCTCGTCGACGGTGTCGTGCGCGGCATCAGCGGCTACGGCAACTGCATCGGCATTCCCACGGTCGGCGGCGAGACGTCCTTTCACCCCTCGTACAACGGCAACATCCTCGTCAACGTGTTTTCGCTTGGCGTCACGCGCGCCGAGAAGATTTTCAAAGGCACCGCGGAAGGCGTCGGCAATCCCGTGATCTACGTCGGATCGAAGACGGGGCGCGACGGCATTCACGGCGCCACCATGGCCTCCGCCGAATTCGACGAAGCCTCGGAAGAAAAACGCCCGACCGTGCAGGTCGGCGATCCGTTCACCGAGAAGCTCCTGCTCGAGGCGTGTCTGGAGATCATGGACGATGCCAACAATGGGGCCGTCGTCGGCATCCAGGACATGGGCGCCGCGGGACTCACGTCCTCGTCATTCGAGATGGCGGGCCGCGCCGGCACCGGCATCCGGCTGCAGCTCGACCGCGTCCCGGTGCGCGAGAGCGGCATGACGCCGTACGAGATCATGCTCAGCGAATCGCAGGAGCGCATGCTCATCGTTGCCAGGAAGGGACGCGAGCAGGAAGTCGTGCGCACGTTCGAAAAATGGGATCTCAATGCGTCGGTGATCGGAGAGGTCACCGACACCGGATTCGTCGGCGTGTACTGGGAGGAGGTGGAGATGGCGATGATTCCCGTCGATCCGGTCTCCACGGAGGCGCCCGTCTACGAGCGTCCCCTGACGCGCCCCGAGTGGGCCGAGCGCATCGCGGCGTCGGTGCATCGCGATCTCGATGACGGCGATCAGACTGAAGCGCTGCTCGCACTCATCGCCTCTCCGAACCTTTCGTCGAAGCACTGGATTTACGAGCAGTACGACACGACCGTGCGCACGAACACGATCGCCGGTCCGGAGAAGCGCGACGCAGCTGTGGTGCGGGTGAAGGACATCGGCAAGGCCCTGGCCATGACCTCGGATGTCAATCCCGTGTACTGCTATCTCGATCCATACGAGGGCGGCAAACAGGCGGTGGCCGAGGCGGCGCGCAACGTAGCGGTGTCGGGAGCGCGGCCGGTGGCCATCACCGATTGCCTGAACTTCGGCTCGCCCGAGCGTGCGGAGATCATGTGGCAGTTCGCGGAGTGCATCCGCGGCATCAGCGACGCGTGCCGCGCGCTGGAAACGCCGGTCGTCTCCGGCAACGTTTCGTTCTACAACGAGACCGAGGGGAAGGCCGTGTATCCGACGCCGACGGTGGGGATGGTGGGGATCATGGAAAGCGATCGCGACGGATGCGGCCTGGCCTTTCCCGAGGCCAATCTCGACGTGATCCTCCTCGGCACCATGCGCGATGAGCTGGGCGGCAGCGAGTGGCAGCAGCTCTTCATGCCCGACGCGCTGGCAGCGCCGCCGCGCGTGTCGCTCGATGCCGAGCGCGCGCTGATCGAGCTCCTGTTGCAGCTGCACGGCGAGAAGTTGCTGAAAGCCGCGCACGACATTTCGAACGGTGGACTGGCGGTGGCGCTGGCGGAGATGTCGATGGACGGCGTCGGCTGTCACGTCAACATCGCCTCCGAGCTCGATGCCGTGGCGCTGCTCTTCAGCGAGTCCCAGGCGCGCGCGATCGTGGCGGCGTCGAACGCCGACCGCGTGCTGGCACTTGCGAACGCGGCAAACGTGAGCGCGCAGAAGATCGGCCACACGTCGCACGGCACGTTCCTCGTCGAGCAGAACGGCGTGCCGGTCGTGCGCATCGGGGCGCCGGAGCTGGCCCGCGTGTGGCGCTCGGCGTTCGAGAAACATCTGGGTGGAGAAGATGTGGTCGCCCACTGATACGGAACGGCTCCGCTTCGGCACGTGGTCGATGGACGACCTCGACCTGGCCATGTCGCTGTGGACCGATCCGCAGGTGATGCAATACATCGGCGGCCCGTATTCGCGCGAGAAGGTGATCGCGCGCGTCGACGGCGAGATGGCGAACCTGGAGATGTATCGCGTGCAGTACTGGCCGATCTTCGCGGGCTCCGAGTTCGCCGGCGTCTGCGGACTGCGTCCGCGCGAAGACATCTTCACCCTCGGCTTTCATCTCCTGCCGTCGCACTGGGGCCGCGGCTACGCGCCGGAAGCGTCGCGCGCGGTCATCGACTACGCGCGCGACGTCCTGCACACGCCGGCGCTCTTCGCCGGCCATCATCCGCAGAACGTGAAATCGCGCCGAGTCCTCGAATCGCTGGGATTCGAGTACTGGCGCGATGAGCTCTACGAGCCGACGGGGCTGATGCACCCCAGCTATCTGCTCGGACTGTCATCTTGAGCGGCCGGAGCGCAGCGGAGCACGGTCGAAAGGACCCCCCGTGAAGCCGGCCACGCAGATCGTCTCCGTGTTCACGAAGGTGACCGTGGAGAGCACGGTGGCATCGGCGGGATCCATGCCCCAACCGACGAAGTGTCGCCGACGCCGTTCACGACCGACGTCGCGCCGCCGCCGCTGGAGCAGTTCGTGGAACCGCTGTAGGGCTGCACGTTCAGCGTGAAGGTCTGCGAGTTCGGGGCGGTGATGTAGTTCTGATAGCTGATCAGTTTGACGGTCGCAGTACCGGCCCACACCGGTGCCGGCTAGCACATCACCGCAAACGATCCAGAATCGCCCCCACCCGGTCCTTCACCTCGCCCGGCAGCAGCGACTCGAACGTCACGGCCACGCTCTCGCGGATGCGCTGCTTCTCCGGCAACTCCGAGGCGCGGAACTTCGAGTACATGACGTACGACACGAGCGAGACCTTGGTCTCGGGGAGCTCGGCCAGGTGGCCGAGATCGCGCAGCAGTCGATCGATCGGCCGCGCTTCCAGGTCCTTCACGAACGACTCCATTTCCGAGAACGTGCGAGCGTCGATGCCGCGCAGGACGACGGATGAATCAGTCATTTACGAGTTCTCCTTTTTCAGGGGCAATCCTTCGATCGAGAAGAGGCTGAAGAGCTGTTCCCATCCCGCCACCGTGAGGGTCTTGCCGTCGGGCGCGATGCCGAACGATTCCGTGGCCCGCTCGCGGTCGAAGCCGCCCAGCACGCGGCGGGAGCTGGTCGTGTCGACCCCGGGAACGAAGTCCTGCACGAACACGCCGTTCACGCCTTCGTCGTCCTGGCCGAGGAACGCGATCGCTTTGCCGTCCGGCATCCAGCGGGTGCGGCCGAGGATGGCGGTGGTGCGGCGCACGGTGCGGATGGGAATCGAGAAGCCCATGTCCGCGCCGTCGGAGATCCGCGCCACGCGGATGTTCGCGTCGGGCGTGCGGCCGCCCGCGATGTAGCTCACGTATTTTCCGTCCGGCGAAACCTCGGGCAGCGCCGTGCGGCGCTTCACGACATGCGTGGCCTGCGTGCCGTCCGGCCGCACTTTCCACACGCCCGCTTTGGCCGCATTGAACGAGCAGTACACGATCCACTGGCCGTCCGGCGTAGCGGTGGGGTTCTCCGCGTCCTGGCCGTCCTTCGAGATCTGGCGGGCGCCGCTGCCGTCCGCGTTGGCGATCCAGATCTCGAGGTTGCCCGTCCGGCCGGCGCTCCACACGATCTTCTTCCCATCGGGCGTGAACGCCGGATCCCAATCCTCGGCATTGTCATCGGTGACGCGCCGCACGCCGCCGTTGGCGTCGGTGATCCAGAGGTCGAGGTTGCCGCTGCGGTTCGACGAGAAGAGCAGCGACTTGCCATCCGGCGAGTACACGGGCTGGCGATCGCTGGAGTTGCCGCGCGTGATCCAGCGCTCCCCCGCGGGCGAAGGCCCGCGGTCCTGCGTCCCGACCTCGCGGAGGTTGTCGCGCGGGCTGCGCACGTCGAGAACGAGCTTCCCATCGCCGAGCATGTCCAGCGACACGCCGTTGTGCGACGTCCAGCCGATCACTTCCGCGACGTCGCTGGCGATGTCGTGGCGGATCACTTTCGCGCTGCCGCCGACGACCACTTCCACCGACTCGGCGCGCACGTAGATGAGCGACTTGCCGTCCGCGGTCCAGACCACCGAGGACACTTCGCCCGCTTTGGGCGGCGTGGTGAGCGGGGTGGTCTTGCCGGTCGCGGCGTCGATGATGGTCACGCCCTGCGTGACGCGTCCGCCGCCGTTGCTGGCCACGGCGATCTTCGTTCCGTCCGGCGACCAGCGCGGATGCAGCGTGCCCACTTCGGTGCGAGCGATCTCGCGCGCGCCGGAACCGTCGGCGTTGGCGACCATGATCGACGTCTGCGGCACACGCGCGTCCGGAATCGTGCGCGTGAAGGCCAGGCGTGTGCCGTCGCGCGAAACGTCGGCGGTGCCGACGTCGTCGATGAGCCGCCGCGGCTCGCCGCCCACCACCGGCACGCGCCAAAGCGACCCGCGCACTGCGCCGGGCGTGTCCGCGTGCACGTAGAAGATCGCCGAGTTGTCCGGCGCGAAGCGCGGGAAATCGTCGACGCCTTTGGTCAGCGCCACTTCGCTGCCGCCGGCCACCTGCTTGAGCCAGATGCGCTGCACGCCGTCGCGATTGGAAGAGAAGGCGATGAGCTTTCC
>DATLBM010000449.1:0-3414 GCA_035526885.1 Thermoanaerobaculia bacterium
GGAGTCGAGCCAGCGGTAGCCGTCGTGGTTCATCGCGGCCACGCTCTCGCTGACCGCCACCCAGCCGCGCGTCTTCGCGTACGGCGGCATCCACTCGGCCTCGAGCCCGTACGGCTCGAATCGAATCGTGCCGGTGGTGGCGAAGTGCAGTTTTCCCACGCCCAGCTCGCGCGCGATTTTCGCGAGGCGCATCGTGTCCTGACCCCAGTCGAGGTTCGAGTCGATGGCGATGCGCGCGGGGTTGGGCTGGGCGAAGGCGTTGAACCAGCCGAGGTAGTCGGGATGAGCTACAGCGCCTCCGACGACCAGCCAGGCGATGAGCGCGGCCAGCGCAGCGCGGCTGAACGGGGCGACGGCGCGATTGGCAATCTCCGCGGCGCCGTGCGCGGCCAGGATCGACAGCGGCACGAACATCGGGAGCAGATGCCGCAGGCCGGTGTTGATGGTTGCTGTGAGGCCGATGGCCATGATGGCCATGGCCACGCCGGCGTACGCGAACTGCGCGCGCGTGCGAATGCGCGCCAGGCCCCAGAGCAGCAGGAGGAGAAACGGCAGCGGCGTCTTGTAGAAGAAGACGACGGGAAAGTAGAACCACCAGCCCTTCGTGCCGGTCCGGCCGAGGAGGTAGGAGGGATGGCCGAGGTGCTTGTCGCGGAACTTCAGCGAGGCCACGCCCAGCACGTACGCGGGCGCGGGCATGGGCATCTGCGCGATGGCGCGCGCCATCGGGATCAGCGGCTCCGGCGCGGCGTAGTGAAAGAGAAAGACGGCGTCCTTGGAGATGTTGCTCGGCTTGTCGAACGTGAAGCGATAGCCGGCCCACAACACGAAAAACGCCACGACCAACGCGATCGGCGCAAGACGCAGCGCGGGCTTCAGCCCGCCCCTGGCAACCAGCACGAACACCGCGCCCGCCGGAAAGAACACGAGGAACGACAGCTTGGCCAGCAGTCCCAATCCGATGGCGCCGCCCAGCGCGACGGCACGCTGCCACGACGGCTTTTCCAGAAACCAGTCGAGCGTGAACAGCGCCAGCGGCAACGTCGCCGCCGCCGCCATGTCCGTGGTGATCAACCCTCCGTGCGCGAGCACCAGCGGCAGCGTCGTGAACAGCGCGGCCGCGGTCAGGGCCACGCCATCGGAGAACGTGCGCCGCGCCCATTCCGCCGTGACGATGATGGCCAGCGCGAACAGAACGAGATTGCCGCGGCGCGCGCGGCGCAGGTTCGTCTCGTAATCGCCGGAGTTGAGAATGATGTTGCCCTGATCGACCTCGCTGCCCTGCGTCGACGGCGGCACGCCGGTCACGCGCAGCGGCAACGCGCAGAGGATGCGCGCCAGCGGCGGATGCGACGGGTCGAACGGCGAGGTGCCTTCGAACCAGTGGTAGCCGTCGCCGAGGTGCGCGGGCTCGTCGGTGGTGGCGCTGAAGTTGCGGTTGGCGTTGTCCACGCGCACCACCGCGATGGCGATGAGGACCGTCAGCGCGGCGATGTAGGTGCGTCTCCGCATTCCGCGCGCATGAGATCACAGGCTCGCGTTTTGCGTGGCTTTCGCGATCATGCGCATCGCAGTTCCCGCTCTCGTTCTTCTCCTGGCCGCATGCAGCAGCGACGAGCCGGGCGATCTCTCGCAGAAGTCGACGCCGCCGCAGTCGGGCACCGACACGGCCACGCCTCCGCAGATGGGCGAGGCGTCGACGATGAACCCCGTCATCCCGCCGAACACGGACCTGCCGCAGAAGGCACCCACACCGGCGCCGTCCACACAGGAAGTGCACCTCATCGAGTACTCGATCCACATGCCGGACACGCTTCCGGCGGGGCACATCGCGTTCAACGTGGAGAACGGCGGCAAGGAGACGCACGCGTTCGAGATCGAAGGCAACGGCATCGAGGAGAAGACGGACGAGCTGTCGCGCGGCAACACGGCCTCGCTCGAAGTGGACCTCAGGCCGGGCACGTACACGATCTACTGCCCGGTGGATGGGCACAAGGGCAAAGGGATGAAGAAGACGATCACGGTGAAGTGATCACCAGTATCCGTTCGCCGGCGAGAACATCTCCTCGTACACCTTGCGCGCCCAGCTGCGCTTTCCGAGCTCCACCCGCCCTTCCTGCCGCAGCCACTCCTTGATGGGGAGCGTGAAGCCCGTCTTGCGGCGCGTCCGGATCTCCGGCGGCAGCGGCGGGCGCGGCGCATTCGCGAGGATGCCTTTGCCGCGCCCCTTGCGCGTGGCGAGCATCGGCGCGAGACGGCGCAACAGGTGCGCATCGACGAGCGGCACGCGCACCTCCAGCGAATGAGCCATGCTCGCCCAGTCCATGTCCCGCAGCAGCGGATTGCGCAGATACAGCGACGACTCCAGCGCGGCCACGCGCGCGTACGGCGTGCCGGGATCGGGAGTGACCGTTTTCTCGATGAGGCTCAGGAGATCGAGCCGTTGCAATCCTTCCTTCGCCTGCTCGTCGCCCATCACGCCTGCCAGTTCGGAGGACAGAAAGCGCCCGCGCTTGACCAGATACGCGCCCGCGTACGACGCGCCGTGGCGGAGGATCTCGCCCATCTTCGGGCTGATGTGGCGGCTGCGCTTCGCCAGCGCGGCGTTCAGGCGATAGACGCCTTCGCCGAGGCCGGGCACGTGCGCGAGCACGGAGGTGATGGGCATCCAGCGGGGGATGTCGCGAAAGGATGTGTAGCCGCCAAACAGCTCGTCGCCGCCGGTGCCGGACATGGCCACCTTCAGTCCCAGCTCCGCCGCCGCTTTGGAGATGAAGTAGCTGTTCAAGCCATCGACGGTGGGCTGATCCATCGCGGCGAAAATGCGCGGCAACTCGTTGCGGAAGTTAGTCAGCGTGAGCTCGCGGATGGTGTGCCGCACGCCGTACTTCTGCGCGACCAGCGTGGCCAGCGGCGCCTCGTCGTTGTCGCGGCCGCGGTACTCCTCGAAGCGCAACGTCATGGTCTCGAGATCGCTGGCGCCGGACTCGCGCGCGAACGCCACGATGGCGCTGGAGTCGATGCCCGCGGAGAGAAACGCTCCCACCGGCACGTCCGCGACCATGTGATAGCGCACGGACTCCAGCACCGCGTCGTGCACTTCTTCCTCGGTCATCGTGCGCGGGTTCTCCACGCCCGCTCTCAACGTCGCGGCGATGGAGAAGTACTGCTTCGGTTCACTCACGCCGTTCGCATCGACGTACGCGAAAGACCCCGCCGGCAGCGCTCGAATGGCGCGATACATCGTGAACGGCTCGGGCACTGTCCCGCGCAGCAGAAACCCCGCGGCCGCCGCGGGCTCGAATCGCCTGTCGACGTGCCCGCCCGCGATGAGCGCCTTCACCTGCGACGCGATGCGCAGCGTCCTGCCGTCGTCGGCGTAGTAGAGGGGCTTGATGCCGTACGGATCGCGCG
>DATLBM010000450.1:0-2317 GCA_035526885.1 Thermoanaerobaculia bacterium
GCCTCGGACAAGAAGCTCGCGCAGTATTCGCGCGGCATGCTGCAGCGCATCGGGATGTGCCAGGCGCTGATTCACGAGCCGGCGTATCTGTTCCTCGACGAGCCGACGTCGGGCCTCGACCCGAACGGCGTGCTGCTCGTGCGCGATCTCATCGAAGAGCAGAAGGCGCGCGGCGCGGCGGTGCTGCTCAACTCGCACCAGCTCGCGGAGATCGAGAAGGTGTGCGACCGGGTGGTGTTCCTGCATCACGGCGTGATCGAGCGCGCGGAGACGCTGCGCCACGCGGACAAGATCGTCGTCGCGATCACGATGCTGCCGGGCTTCGACGCCGCGGCGGTCGAGCAGATTGCGGGCATCGCACCGAAAGAGAACGTCGTCATCGTCTCGGTGGAGACGGAGAACGGCATCGCGGAGCTCGTGCGCGCACTCGTGGCGGGCGGCGTAGGCATCATCGACGTCCGCCGGCACACGGCGGATCTCGAGAGCATTTTCCGAGGTGCGGCATGAGCCGGGTGGTGATCTTCGAGACTTACCGGCGGCACGTCACGCACGGCGCCTATCTCGCGTTCCTCGCGTTCCTCGCCATCATCGCCTTCGGCACCGCGACCTTCGAGCATCCGGCAACGGGCTGGCCGTGGCTGGTCGCGATCCTCGCGGCCGCTGCCGGTTGCGGCCCGATCGGTCCGGAGTTCTCGTCCGGCACGCTGCAGCTGATTCTCGTGAAACCGGTGAAGCGCTGGGAGTACCTGCTGTCGCGCGTTGCGGGCGTGGTGCTCGCGGTGTGGACGGCGGCGATCCTTGGCGCGGTGTGCGAGCTCGTCGGCCGCGCGATCTGGAATCCCAGCGGCGGCCCCGCCGCGGTCATCGGCAGGACGCTGCTGAACGTGATGATCGACGCGGTGCTGACGGTCTCGCTGCTCGCGCTCCTCGGGAGCATCACGCGCGCGTACTTCAACATCGGGATCTACGTCGTCTGCACGATCGGCCTCGGCGTGCTCGGCGGCACGCTGGGATTGATTCGCCAGTCGCACAACGCGCTGGGCGTTTTCCTCACGGCGCATCCGGAGATCGAGCGCGGACTCGCGACCATCGATCAGAATCTGTTCCCCGATCTGCCGCCGCGGCTCGATCGCGTGTGGATTTTGATGGTGCTTTCGAACGCGGCCGTCGCGCTCGTGCTCGCGTGTCTGGCGTTCCGCCGGCGGGAGGTGCCGTATGGCGCGGACTGATCAACGCGCGATCCCGATCGCGCTCATCGTCATCGCGCTGGTGCTCGTCGCCGCGCGCATCGTGGTGCCGCTGCTGAAGAGCGAGGCGCCACAGAGCCAGGAAGGCATCCGCTGGCTGACGCCGGCGGAGGGTTTGCGGCTCGCGGCGAGCTCGAACAAGCCGGTGCTCTTCGACTTCACGGCGGAATGGTGTCAGCCGTGTCACATGCTCGATGCGAAAGTGTTCTCGGAGCCCGAAGTGGCGAAGGCGATCAACGCGCGCTTCATCGCCATACGCGTCGTCGACCGGCGTCAGGAAGAGGGGAGAAACACGCGCGAGGTCGACGAGCTGCAGCAACGCTTCGGCGTGCGCGGATATCCGACGGTCGTCTTCGCGGATAACACCGGCGAGCGCGCCCGGATGGAAGGCTTTCGGGGGCGCGAGGAGTTCGAACGGGTGATGGAGTCCGTTCGCTGATGCGCATTGAGTATCTCTCGGAAGATGAAGAGGATTTCTGGCGCGGTGAGTTCGCGCAGGAGAACTGGATCTTTGGCGCGCTCAGCCTCAGCGTCACGCTGCCGGAGTTCGCGGGCGGCATGCCGGCGCTGCGGGAGATGCACTTCGGCTACTACCTCCAGCCGCTGCATCTGAACGTGGACGATCGCGAGGACCTGCCGCGCAAGCTGGCGTACGTGCTCGCCCGCCGCAAGCCGCCCCTCGATT
Organism: Thermoanaerobaculia bacterium; assembly: GCA_035526885.1. Lineage (GTDB taxonomy): Bacteria > Acidobacteriota > Thermoanaerobaculia > Gp7-AA8 > Gp7-AA8 > QHVT01. The sequence continues at coordinate 1,933 of DATLBM010000450.1, forward strand.
TTCTGGAGCTCTCCGGCGCCGGTTTGCGCATCCCGCACTGTTTTCCGACCGGTTTCACCCTCGGGTCCGTCTTGCGGATTACGCTGCAAGAGTTGAAGAGGCTGCCGTTGCGGGAGCCGCTTCTCAGAAGTGATGAGTGATGAGTGATGAGTGATGAGTACGGTCGCTATCACTCATCACTCATCACCCATCACTCCTCACTCGTTAGAATGCCGCTTTATGACGCCCCTCCGCCGCCTCCTGAATTACTTCGCGCTGTACAAAACGCGGCTCATCCTCGGCGCGCTGTGCGTGGTGGCATCGTCGCTCTTCTCGCTGGCCAAGCCGCTCATCATCGGCAATGCCGTCAACACCCTCGGCGGCGGCTTCACGCGAGAGACGCTCG
>DATLBM010000451.1:0-6228 GCA_035526885.1 Thermoanaerobaculia bacterium
AGTCTCACAGGAGTTCCTATGAGACTGTGAGCCTATGAGACTGTGAGACTCCATTCATGAACGTCTACCTAATCGCCGCCCTCCGCACGCCCATCGGCAAGTTCGGCGGCGGACTCGCGAAAATGACCGCGCCCGACCTCGGGGTCGAAGCCGCGAAAGCGACGCTCGCGCGCAGCGGCGTCGATCCCGCGGCCGTCGACGAAGTGATCTTCGGCAACGCGCGGCAGGCCGGCGTGGGACCGAACGCCGCGCGCCAGATTGCCATCCGCAGCGGACTGCGTCACGAGACGCCCGCGTACACCGTCAACCAGGCCTGCGGATCCGGACTGCGCGCGATCATGAACGCCGCTGACCAGATCCGCCTCGGCAACGCGAAGCTCATCCTCGCGGGCGGTACCGAGTCGATGTCCAACACACCGTACCTTCTGCCGCGCGCCCGCTGGGGCTACCGCATGGGCAACACGGAAATCATCGACGGCATGGTGCGCGACGGCTTCCTGTGTCCTCTGGCCGACGAGATGATGGGCTCGACCGCGGAGACGCTCGCCGATCGCTACGAGATCTCGCGCGACGAACAGGATCGCTACGCCGTGGAATCGCAGCGCAAAGCCGGCGCCGCGTACGCGGAGAATCGCTTCGCCAGCGAGATCGTGCCGGTCGGTAACGTCAAGGAAGATGAGCATCCGCGCTTCGACGCCGACCTCGGATCGATGGCGAGGCTGCCGCCAGTCTTTCGCAAGAACGGCAGCGTGCACGCGGGCAACTCCAGCGGCATCACCGACGGCGCGGCCTCGATGCTCGTGGCGTCCGAGGAAGCGGTGAAAGCGCACGGGCTGAAGCCGATGGCGCGCATCGTTGGCTACGCGCAGGCGGGCGTCGATCCGAAGATCATGGGCATCGGACCGGTGCCTGCGACGCAGAAGCTTCTGTCGCAAACGGGAGTGAAACTCGACGACGTCGATCTCATCGAGTTGAACGAAGCCTTTGCGGCGCAGGTCATCGCGTGTGATCGCGAGCTGCACCTCGATCCCGCGAAGCTCAACGTGCACGGCGGCGCGATCTCGCTCGGACATCCGATCGGTTGCACCGGCGCGCGCATCACCACCACGCTGCTGCACGCGCTGGAGACGCGCGACAGGAAACTCGGACTGGCCACGCTCTGCATCAGCGGCGGCATGGGCCTGTCGATGCTCGTGGAGCGCGCGTGATCTTCACCGACTCGCACTGCCATCTCACGATGTCGAATGCCGAGGCGAACCTCACCGCGGCGCGCGCGACCGCGGTGCGCGGCTTCGTCGTGCCCGCGACCAATCTGAAGGATGCGCCGCAGGCAGTCGCGATTGCGCAGCAGAACGCCGATGTGTGGTCCGCGGTCGGCTTTCATCCGCATGACGCGAAGCATTGCGACGAAGCCGCGTTCGCGCAGATCGCGCGTCTCGCTGTCGAGGATCGCGTGGTGGCCATCGGCGAGATCGGCCTCGACTATCACTACATGCACTCCGAGCGAGCCACGCAGCGCGAAGTGTTCGAGCGCCACATCGATCTCGCCAAACGCCTGAACAAGCCCGTCATCGTGCACAACCGCGAGTCCACGGACGACATGGTCTCGATCCTCGGGCGCAGCGGCGCGCGCGGCATCCTGCACTCGTACACCGAATCGCTCGACGTCGCGAAAAAGCTCGTCGACCAGGGCTTCCTGATCTCGTTCTCCGGCATCGTGACGTTCCGCAATGCCGAGGCGCTGCGCGAGGTCGCCAAAGCGCTGCCGCACGACGTGGTGCTCATCGAGACCGACACGCCGTACCTCGCGCCGGTGCCGTTCCGCGGACGCGACAACGAGCCCGCGTACGTGATCAAAATCGCGGAGCTGCTGGCGAAGTTGTGGGACGTGCCGCTGGAGCGCGTGGCCGAGGCGACCACCTCGAATTTCGAGCGGATCTTTGGAGTTAAACTCCCGCCACCGTAATGCCGCGCCCCGATCTGTCCGTCGTGTTCCCCGTCTACAACGAGGAAGAGAACGTCCCCTTGCTGCTTCGCGAGATCGCGGCCGCGCTGGAGGGGAAAGGGTGGACGTACGAGATCGTGGCGGTCGACGACGGCTCGAAGGATCGCAGTCTGGAAGTGCTGCGCACCGCGCGAGCTCAGTATCCGACGCTGCGCGTGCTCGCGCTGGAGAAGAACAGCGGGCAGACCGCCGCACTCGACGCCGCCTGGCGCGCGGCCGAGGGACGGTTCGTGGTTTCGCTGGATGCGGACCTGCAGAACGATCCCGCCGACATCCCCGCCATGATGCAGAAGCTCGAGGCCACGGCGTCGGACATGGTCATCGGCGTGCGCGTGAACCGCGCCGACACGTGGAGCCGCAAGATGCAGTCGAAGATCGGCAACGGCGTGCGCAACTGGATCACCGGCGATCAGATCACCGACACCGGCTGCTCGCTGAAGCTCGTCCGCCGCGAAGCCATCGACCGCGTGCGCCTCTTCACCGGCATGCACCGCTTCCTCCCCACGCTCGTCCGCTACGCCGGATACAAAGTCGTGGAGATGCCCGTCAACCACCGCGCCCGCCAGTTCGGGCAGTCGAAGTACGGCGCGATGAACCGCGCCTTTCGCGGACTGGCGGACTGCTTCGCGGTGCGGTGGATGGGGAAGCGGATGCTGAACTATTCGGTGCGAGAGGATGAGGTGGCGCGGTGAGGTTGCTGGTTGCTGGTTGCGCGTTGCTGGTGACCCTTTCGCGAGAAATGACCCCAAACCAGCAACCAGCAACCAATAACGCTCACGCGCGCCGGTTCCTCTCGCGCGAAATCACGTTCCACCAGCCACCAGCAACCAGCAACTCATGGGCGCGCGGAGCGCGCCCATGAAATGGGACCTCTGGGTTCTCTTCGGCCTGGCCGGCCAGATCCTCTTCGGCTCGCGCTTCATCGTGCAATGGGTAGCGTCCGAGCGGAGGAAGTCGAGCTACATCCCCGTATTGTTCTGGTATCTCTCGCTGTCGGGCGGCGTGGTCACCACCATCTACGCAATTCACCGAAAAGACCCCGTGTTCATCATCGGGCAGGGTGCGGGCCTCGTCGTCTACGTCCGCAATCTCATGCTCATCCATCGTGCTGACCCCGAGCCAACGCCAGACCCTCCTCTCGATCGCCCGCCGGTCGATTGAGGACGTGCTCGACGGACGCCGTCCCGAGGTCGATCGCTCGCAGCTCGACGAGGATTTGAAGCGCCCCAGCGGCGCGTTCGTCACGCTGCACACGAAGCGCGGCGATCTGCGCGGCTGCATCGGCAGCATCCAGGCCGTCGCGCCGCTGTACGAGGCGGTGGTCTCGAACGCCGTCAACGCCGCGTTTCGCGATCCGCGTTTCTATCCCGTGCAACGCGAGGAGCTCGCGGATCTCGAGGTCGAGATCTCGGTGATGAGTCCCATCGAGCCGGTGACGAACGTCGAGGAAATTGAAGTCGGCCGCGACGGTTTGATCATCAGCCGCGGGAACCGCGCCGGACTGCTTTTGCCGCAGGTGGCCACCGAGTACGAGTGGGATCGCGAGACTTTTCTGCAGCAGACGTGCGTGAAAGCGGGCCTTGCGCCCGACTCCTGGCGCTCTCCGGACACGCGGATCGAGCGTTTTTCGGCAGAAGTTTTCGGCGAGTAAGTTGCTCTGAATAGAGCACTTACGGACACTGCCGAACCCATCCAGCAATATTCCCTGTCGAGGCGGGCGTTTTCAGTCGCGTTCCCGGTAGTTTGACCTCAAATAACAAAGGAGCGCGATGCCCAGGAAAACCGCAGTCACGGAGTCCTTCTCAGTGCGCATCGCGCGCCTCCGCCGGAAAGCCGAGCGCCATCGCGTCGTGCGTTTCCTCGGCAGCCGCGGCGCCGCCGCGCTCCTCCTCGGCACTGCGCTCTCCATCGGCGGCATCGCCGAGACGCTGGAGACCTCGCACTTCCTGGTCGAGAAAGATCTCGACGCGGTCCGCGTCGTGCGCGTGAGAGGCGCGAACGAGAAGGTCGTCGCCAGGCTGGAAGGCAACTTCACCGGCAACACCGTCTTCAAGCTCGCGCAGGTCCTGCCCGACAAGTACGTGTCGCGCGAGCTGTCGCTCTTCGATCAGAAGTGGATCGCCACCGAGAAGTGGGCGAAGAACGAGGCGCCGCACACCAGGCGCGACGTGTTCTTCGAGGAGATGCACCGCATCAGCGAGGCCATTCGCGCAGAGTTCTTCGCCTCCGAGATTCCGTACGGCGAGCTGATTTACGAGAAGTCGAAAAAGTACGACGTCGATCCGAACCTCGTCGCGGCGGTGATCGAGCAGGAGTCGAAGTTCCATCCGCGCGCGAAGTCGCAGGTCGGCGCGCGCGGCCTGATGCAGCTCATGCCGCGCACCGGCCGCTGGATGGGCGCGCGCGATCTCTACAATCCCGAGCAGAACATCGACGCCGGCGTGAAGTACATCGCCTACCTCGACAAGCGCTTCAACGGCGACGTGAACAAGATCGTCGCGGCGTACAACGGCGGGGAGGGCAACGTCATGCGCTACCGCGGCGTGCCTCCGTTCCGCGAGACGCGCCAGTACGTCAGGAAGGTCCTGAAGAACTACGACAAGCGCAACAAGCAGCTCGAGCAGTATCACAAGGACCAGGGCGGCGGCTCGGTTCCCGAGGCGGACGGCACGCTCACGCTGCGATAGCCGGCAGGGCCCCGAATTGACCAAAAAGCCGCGCTCGCGTAACTTATCCCTCTGACGGTGCTGGTGCCCGAGCCTTGGGCATGCAGCGCAGCCGGCCGTGCCGGCCAATTGGGGGGATGTGATGGTTCGTGTGCGTAGGGTGGCTCCCGTTCTCCTGCTCGTGCTTGCTGCGACCGGCGCATTCGCGCAACGGCAGACCTCGCGGCCGCCGCGCGAGCTCCACCGCGTCGGCGATCACTGGACCGCGTGGAACGCACCGGATCCGGCCAGCTATCCCCAGGGCGCGAAGACGCACGTCATCAAGGCGGGCGACACGCTGTGGGGCCTCGCCCAGACGTACTTCAACAGCCCGTACCTCTGGCCGCAGCTCTGGGAATCCAACACCTGGATCGAAGACGCGCACTGGATCTATCCCGGCGACGTGCTGCTCATCGAAGGTGAAGGCGCCGCCGCGGCGACTGCCGGCGGAACAGGTGAGTCCGAGGCCGCGCTCTCCGCCGTCACGCCGCGCGACAACTACGGCGTGTTCGCCGAGCCGCAGGAAGGCGGGGGCATCCCCACCGCGCGCATGTCCGTCGAACGGCGGCCCATCGCGCTCGGCACCGAGGCCGACATCTATTGCTACGGCTACATCGGCGATCCCAACGAGCCGATGCCGAACTACATCGCCTCGCACGAGAACGTGGACATCAAATACCTGCCCGGCACCGACCTCCCCGCGAACGCTGCGACCGGCGATCTGGTCTACGTCGCCGGCGGCAACGCCACGGGCCTGACCGCCGGCGAGACGTATCTCATCGTCCAGCCCACGGACATGGTCAAGCATCCCACCACCGGCGCCACCCTCGGGCGTCAGTACGACTACATCGGCCAGCTCCGCGTTCTCTGCACCGAGGATGGACGGTCGCGCGCGATCATCACCGAGTCGTGCCGCGAGATTCCCATCGGCGCGCGACTCAAGCCGATGCCGCAGCTGCCGATTCCCATCGCGCGCGTGCCCGAGATGCAGGCCTGGTGCGACGCGCCCTCGGGCAAGACCAACGGCTACATCGTCAGCTCGCGCTCGTGGGAGCTCGGCCTGGTCGAGGGCAACCTCGTCCAGATCGACCTGGGCCGCGACAACTCGATTCAGCCCGGCGACTTTCTGACCGTCACGCGTCCCAGCCCGCGCGCCGATCAGCCGCCGATGATCCTCGGCCAGATCGGCGTGCTCACGACCGAGGCGCACACGGCGACGGCGATCGTGCTGCAGGCGCGGCGGGAGATGCTGATCGGAGATCGCGTCGAGCTGCGTTGAAGTGTCATCCTGAGCGAAGCGCAGCGGAGTCGAAGGACCTTCCAGCGCGCCACGCAGCGGGGAAGGTCCTTCGCCGTCTGCGCGGCTTCAGGATGACGCCGCAGCGCGCGTACGCGCCACCGATGCTAGAATCGCCCGCCCGGGTCCATAGCTCAGCGGTTAGAGCTACCGGCTCATAACCGGCAGGTCCCAGGTTCGAATCCTGGTGGACCCACCACCAAAAAGGCATGATGCAGAGA
>DATLBM010000452.1:0-2510 GCA_035526885.1 Thermoanaerobaculia bacterium
TGCGGATCGAGCAATCGGTGGAACAGCATGCCGCTCTGCGTGGGCGTGAGGGGGTAGCGCATGCGTTGCGAGACAGCGACTCAAGCATTCGCTGTGCCCACGCTGCGCGCGGCCTTCGCCACGGCGGCCCGCAGACGCGACGGCTCGACGGGCTTGGCCAGAAACCCCGCGAAGCCCGCGTCCCGCACCCGCTCCCGATCCTCGGGCATCGCGAACGCGGTCAGCGCCACCACGGGCACGCGGCTGATGCGCGGCTGCGACGCGTTGCGGATCCAGTGCAGGAGATCGAACCCATCCGCATGCGGCATGGCCAGATCGCTGATGACGACGTCCGCAGCCCACTCCTCCAGCGCGTCGAGCGCGGCTTTCGCCGAGGCTGCCTCGCGAACGTCGACTCCGGCAGAACGTAACGCCGTCACGACGTAGCGCCGCACCTCCTCCTCGTCGTCCACCACCAGCACGCGCACGCCGTGAAGGTCCATGGCCAGGCCGACGGGAGTGTGGCGGCGGCGAGACCTCGGCGCCTCCTCGTGCAACGGTAATCGCACGCGGAACGTCGCGCCCTTGCCGGCGCCGCGGCTCTCCGCGGCGATCGTGCCGGCGTGCAGTTCGACGAGATGCCGCACGATGGCCAGTCCGAGGCCGAGGCCCATGTGCGAGCGCGTGGAGGAGCTGTCGGCCTGGCGGAAGCGCTCGAAGAGATGGGGCATGAACTCGGGATCGATGCCCTGTCCGGTGTCGCGAACTTCGATCACGACCTCCCGCCCCTCCACCCGCGTCTCCACCATCACCGTCCCGCCCTCGGGCGTGAACTTCACGGCGTTCGTGAGCAGGTTCCAGACGACCTGCTGCAGGCGATGCGCGTCGCCGTTCACGCACGCGTCGGTGTCGATGCGCGGCGTCACGCTCACGCGCTTCGCCTCGGCCGCGGGACGCACGGTGTCGATCGCCGCCGCCACGACCGGCGCGATGTCGAGCGGCTGATGTTCGATGCGCATCTTCCCCGCGGTGATGCGCGAGACGTCGAGCAGATCGTCGATCAGCTGCGCCTGCACCTTCGAGCTCTTGCCGATGGCCTGGATGCCGGTGCGCGCGGTCTCGGCATCGAGCATTCCGTCGGCGAGCATCTGCGCCCAGCCCATGATGGCGGTCATCGGCGTGCGCAGCTCGTGCGACAGCGTGGCCAGAAAATCATCCTTGGCCTGATTGGCCCGCTGCAGCGCAGCCTCGGATGCAGCGAGGCGCTCGGCCGTCTGCTCGGCCTGCGCGCGCGCGTTGAGCTGCACGCGCAGCAGCGAGAAGAGCAGGGAGGCGATGATCAGTCCGCCGAGGAGCGTGGCGGCGGAGAGCATGACCGCGGGGCCTTGGCCTCTGCGCGTCGAGATCCAGACGATCTCCCACTTCCTTCCCGCGACGCGGATCGCATCCTTCGACTTCCAGCGCGCGTCGTCCGGCAAGTCCTGCGTGCGAAAGAGCTCGTGGCCGTCATCGGTGATCTGGAATCCGAGCTCCGGCCGCCGCTGCGAAGCGAAGATGCCGTTCAGCAGATCGTCGGCGCGGAACGGCGCGTAGATGAATCCGAGGAGCGTGGCGCGGCGCTCGGCGACGGTGGGCGGAACCGTGCCGGTCGTGTAGACGGGCGTGTAGATGAGGAAGCCGGCCTGCTTGGCCTGATCGATCTCCTGCACCAGCGTGACGTATCCCGAGGCGGCGGGAGCGCCGGTGTCGCGGGCGCGGTCCATCGCGGCGCGGCGCACCGGATCGGTGGACATGTCGTAGCCGAGCGCGGCGCGGTTGCGGCGATCGATCGGCTCGAGGACGACCACGGCGTGGATGTCCTGCCGCGGCGTGTCCGGCCAGACGCGAAAGTCTTCGAGGCCTTCGCCGCGCATCTCCGCCTCCAGAGTCTCAACGTAATCGACGGGAACGCGCAACGTGAAGCCGATGCCCTGAATGCCGGGATAGCGGCGCTGCACCTCGTGGCTGCGGATGTAGTCGCGCAGAGCGTTTCGCGGCAGCGCGGGATTCGAGGCCATGAGCCCGCGCGTGGCGGTGAGGACGTTGATGTACGTGTCGAGGCGCGCGGTGATGGCGTCGCGCGCAGCCTGCGCGGCGTTGATGAAGCGCGCGTGATCGGCGGCACGCGTGGATCGCCAGACGTAGGACGTGGCCAGCAACGTCAGCACCACGAACACGCCGAAGACGTACCAGGGCAGAGCCCTGTCGGAATTCATCTCGTTCTACGTATGCAACGACCGCGCAGCGTGCTCTCCCGCCAGCTTCCCGCTGGCCCACGCCCACTGGAAGTTGTAGCCGCCGATGCGGCCGTCGACGTCCAGGATCTCGCCGCAGAGATACAAGCCGTCGCACCTGCGCGAATGCATGGTCGAGAGGTCGACTTCGCTGAGCGGCACGCCGCCGGCCGTGACTTCGGCGTAGTCGAAACCGCGATCTCTCACGACGGGGATCTCGCAGTCGACGATGGAGCGCACGATGCGGCGCCGCTCTTC
>DATLBM010000453.1:0-7639 GCA_035526885.1 Thermoanaerobaculia bacterium
CCCGTTTGCGGGCCTAGCCTCCGCGACACATCGGGTCGCGGAGGCTAGGCCAACCAGCGGGGTCCGGGGGCCGCGCCCCCGGCCGCCGGAGGCCTCTGGTCGTTCCCCAGCGAAGCTACAGCTTGGCCATCTGGGTCGACGACTCGATCTTCAGCAGGTCGAGCTGCAGCGAGGCCATGCTCTGCTGGATCTCGATGCGCACCGGCACGCGCCGGTCGTCGTTCGTCAGCCACACCGTGACGCCGCCTTCCCACTTCTTGCCGCCCGGCGCGTCCACGATGTGAAAGGCGCGCGCGAACGTGCTCTTCCCTTCCACCGTGAAGACCTTCGAGATGCCCGGCTTGAAGACGACCGGATACTCCTTGCCGTCCGAATAGATCGTGGTCGTGACCGGATGCGACAGCGTGGCCGCGTTCTGGCGCAGGTAGACGATGGCCGTGAGGATGTCGCGCACCTGATCGCTCGAGGCGGGCAGCTTCTTCACGCGATAGTCGGTTTCTTCCGGAGTCTGCTTGTGGATGCGGGCCAGACCCTTCTGATGATCGAAGACCGTGCGCTCGTTGCGCGCCTTCTTGCCCCACGCGTAGCCGTGGAACGTCATCAGCGTCTTGGCGCCGCGCTCATCCATGTCGGACTCGTACGAGTAGTAGCCGCCTTGCTTGCCGTTCGGAGCGGTGATGAGCAGCTCGCTGTGGATGGTGTCGCCGAACTGCGTCTGCAGGTTCGCCACGCCGTTCGTCGGAAAGACGAGTCCGGCCAGGAAGCGAACGCCGCCGCGGAGCCGCCACGTATAGCGGAACGCCTCGGTATCCGAAGCGAACGCGGAGGCGGACACGGCCATGGCAAGCGCGGTAGCGACAATCATCCGAATAATTTTCATGGTTGCGCTTTCAAACACTGAGGGTAGGACGGTTATTCACCGCTGAGGTTACTCGCGCCGCTTTGCGGCGCGTGTTGCCGGTTGCCGGTTGCCGGTTCGAGGTCAGCCACGCGCTGCACCGGCAACCAGCAACTGGCAACACGCGCTCACGGCAACGCCGCCAGCGCGCTCTCCACCTCGTCGATCACGTAATCCGGCGTCGATGAGCCTGCGGTCAAACCGACCACATTCGCCTCGGCCAGCCATTCGCGATCGATGTCGTCGGCGCCCTGGATCAGGTACGAAGGCTTCGACTCCGCGCAGATCTCCCAGAGGTGTTTCGTATTCGCGCTTTTCTTGCCGCCGATGACGATGATCACGTCCACTTCCGGGTCGTGCGCCAGCACGCGCGCGGCGTCCTGGTTCTCCTTGGTGGCATAGCAGATCGTGTCGCCGCGCTCGACCTGCGTCGCGCGCCGCTCGATCGTGCGCACCACGTCCTCGAAGTCCTCGGCATTCAACGTCGTCTGGTAGAAGATCTTCAGTTTCGGATACGGCGACCAGTCGATCGTCTCCGCCTCTTCGATCTTCGACACGATGTGGTAGACGGCCGGGTCGAGATCGTTCGTGTAGCCAATGACCTCGCGATGTCTCGGATCGCCGATGAACACGAGGTGATAGCCGGCGACGAGTGCCTGTTTGGCCTCGCGATGGATGTCGTAGACGAACTTGCAGGTCGTGTCGAGGATGGTCAGTCCGCGCGAGCGCGCGGCGTCGTGGAACGACGGCGGCACGCCGTGCGCGGAGAAGACGATGGTCGGCTCTTCGACGGTGGCGATCTCGTGCACGGTGCGGACGCCGAGGCGCTCCATTTCTTCGACGACCCGCTCGTTGTGAACGACCTGGCCGAGGATGGCGCCGCGGCCGCCGCCGGCGGCGAAGCGTTTCACCTTCAGATCGGCGATGCGGACGCCCGAGCAGAAGCCGTACTTGGCTGCGCGTTTCACTCTCATCAGCGTGCGAAACACTACCATCGAGCCGCTACAATCCCCGACCCGTGCCGCAGCCCCTGTTCACGCGCCGCTTCGTCGCGCTCTGGTTCTTTCAATGCGCGACGTTCTTCTCCGCGTTTCAGCTCCTGCCCGTCATCCCCTTCCGCATCGTCGACCTCGGCGGCAACACGCGCACGGCGGGCCTGTTCCTCTTCGTGTACACGCTCTCCAGCGCCCTGGCGGCGCCGATCATGGGCAGCGTCGCGGATCACATCGGGCGCAAGCGGATGCTGGTCACGGCGTCGTTTCTCTTCGTCGTGTTCTCGCTCGCGTACGGCGTGATGCCGTGGATGCCCGGGCTGCTCCTGATCGGGATCGTGCACGGCGCGCTGTGGTCCTCGATCCTCTCCGCGGCCGGCGCGATCATGACCGACTTCATCCCCGCGGAACGACGCACGGAAGGACTGGCGTACTGGGGACTCGCGCCGACGGCCGCCATCGCACTGGCGCCCGCGGTGGGCATGGCCATCTATCGCTTCGGATGGTTCGCGTTGTGCGCGGAGATCGCGGCGCTCTCGGCGCTCACCGGTCTGTGGGGAACACGGCTTCCGGCCGGCGAGCCGCGCGACGCGGCGAAGAAGTTCCCGCAGCCGCGCGAGTTCTGGGACGTCGGCGTGATCACCACGACGCTCTCCCTCACCGTCGTCGCCTTCGGCTACGGCGGCGTGACCAGCTACGCCGGACTGCTCTCCCGCGAGCGTGGCATTCATCCGGAGTCGCTTTTCTTCACGGCCTTCTCGATCGGCACGCTGGCCATTCGCGCGTTCGTCCCGCGCTTCGGCGATCGCTACGGACCGAAGGTGCTGCTCTACCCGTCGTTCGTGGCCATGCCCATCGCCTTTCTGATGCTCGCGTACGCGCGCGACCGCGTGATGATGAGCGCCGCGGGCATCCTTTTCGGCATGGGCCTCGGCCTGGCCTTCCCCGCGTTCATCACCTTCGTGATGGCGCACACGCCCGACGATCGCCGCGCCCGCACGTTCGGCAGCGTGATCCTCGGGTTCGACACCGGCATCGGCGTGGGCTCGCTGGTCATCGGCGCGATGGGACAGCGCCTCGGGCTGCAGACCGCGTTCTCCATCGCCGCCGCGGTTTCGTGTCTGTCGATTCCGATCTTCTACGCCACGTCGCGGCGCTTCGCACCGGCGCCGTGAGCATCGCGGCACGCCTGTTGCTGAGAACGCCGGACATGTCGGAACCGCAAGACCACGAAGACCACGTCGAACGCAAAGTCGTGTACGAGACCGTGAGCTCGAGCTCGAGCCGCAGCAGCGCGATCACGATCACCATTGTCGTGGTGATTGCGCTGGTGCTGGTGGTGTGGCTCATCATGCAGCTGCGCTAAGCCGGCACGGCCGGCAGCGCTGATTGCTCCGCGCGCCGCACGCTTGCCGTACATTGCACGCGATGCTGAAGCCCCTTGTCCTGGCCGCCACCCTCTCCCTCGACCCGCACGCCGCCGAGCGCTTCGCCAACCTCGCCCTGGCGTGCGTGCACCAGGAGTATCCGAACAAGATCGCACATACCATGCAGTCGGATGCCGACGCGCTCGCGCCGCGCGTGCTCACGCCCGCGTTCTACGGCTGCTACGACTGGCACTCCTCGGTCCACGGACACTGGCTGCTCGCGCGACTCGTCCGCCTGCAGCCCGGCGCGCCGTACGCGCCGAAAGCACGCGCTGCGCTGCAGCAAAGCATCACGCCGGAGAACATCGCGGCGGAAGTGAAGTACCTGAACGGCGCGGGACGCGCGAGCTTCGAGCGCCCGTACGGACTCGCGTGGCTGCTGCAGCTCAGCGGCGAGCTGCGTGAGACCAACGACCCGCTCTACGCCACGATCAAGCCGCTCGAAGATGCCGCGCTCGAGCGGCTGAACACGTGGCTGCCGAAGCTCTCCTATCCCATCCGCTCCGGCGAGCATTCGCAGACCGCGTTCGCCCTCGGCCTCATTCTCGATTCCAACGCCGGCGACGCGAAGTTCCGCGAGCTCGTGAAATCGCGCGCGCGTGCCTACTACGCCACCGATCGCAACTGTCCGCTCGCATACGAGCCGTCCGGCGAGGATTTCCTGTCGCCGTGTCTGGCCGAGGCGGACGTCATGCGGCGCGTGCTGCCGCCCAGGGCATTCGCGGAGTGGCTGACGAAGTTCATGCCGCAGATGACCCTCACGCCGGCGATCGTCACCGATCCCAGCGATCCGAAGCTCGCGCATCTCGACGGTTTGAATCTCAGCCGCGCGTGGATGCTGGACGGCATCGCCTCGGGACTCCCCGCAAACGACACCCGCGTCGCGAAGCTGCGCGCGGCCTCGAAAGCACACGCCGATGCCGGACTGAAGTCCGTCACCGGCGAGCACTACGAAGGCGGTCACTGGCTGGGCAGCTTCGCGACCTACCTCGTCACGCGCCGCGGGATCAGTTCTTCGCCTTCCGCACCCTGAGCGTCGGCGACGCCAGATCGAGGTCGGCGACGTTGATCACTTCCACGTCGGCGAACTGTTTCTTCAGCGGCTCGAGGAACTGCTTCGCGTCGCCGGCCACGACCACCGTCACGTCTTTGCCGCCGAGGTTCGACGTCGCGAACTTGCGCACTTCCTCCGCGGTCACGGCGTTCACGCCGCTGATGTAGCGATTGATGTCCGTCAGCGGCAGTCCGTAGAGCGCGAGCGCGGAGATGCGGTTCACGATGCCGCTGGTGGTCTCGAGCGACTGCGCGAACTCGCCGGTCAGCGCGGCCTTGCGCGGCGTGAGCTCGGCGTCGAGGACGTCGGAGTTGCCGAGACGCGACATCTCGCCGGTGATGATGCCCGCCACTTCGGCGGCGGATTCGTGCTTGGTCTGCGTCGTGGCGCGGAACGGGCCGACGTCCGCGCGCGAATCGAAGCTGCTGCCCGCGCCGTAGCTGAGACCGCGCTTGATGCGGATCTCCTGGTTGAGGCGCGAGGAGTAGCCGCCGCCGAGGATCGAGTTCGCCACGAGAGCCTGCATGTAGGCGGGATCGCTGCGGCGGATGCCGCGGCGCGCGACGACGACCGCGGCCTGGCCGGACTCGGGCATGTCGATGACGACGATGCGCGAGGATGCAGGACGGGCCGCCTGTCCTTCCGCGGGACGGGCTGAAGCCCGTCCTACGTTTGCCCACTTGCCGAAGTTTGCATCGGCGAGGCGAAACGCATCGTCCGAGGCGATGTCGCCCGCCAGCACCAGCACCGCATTGTTCGGATTGAACGACCGCGCGTAAAACTTCGTCACGTCCGCGCGCGTGATCTTCGAAAGCGTCGACGGCAATCCGCTGAGGTTATGTCCGTACGGCGTCTCGCCGAACACCAGCCGCGACGCCACCACCTGCGCCAGCGGACGCGGCTCGCTGAGGTCCACCTGCAGCGCATCGATGGCCTGCGCGCGCTCGCGCTCCAGCTCCTCTTTCGGGAACGTGGCGTTGCGCGCGACGTCGGAGACGAAGTCCAGCGCCTTCGGCAGATTCGACGACATCACGGAGAGATCGATCGACGTCGCGTCCCAGTCCGCGTCCGCCGCGAGCGTCGCGCCGAGGGCTTCCACGCCGCGGGCGATCTGCTCGGCGGTGCGCGTCTTCGTGCCTTTCGTCAGCACCGTGGCGGTGAGCTCGGCCAGGCCGTCGCGTCCCGGGGGATCCTGCGCCGCACCGCCGCGCACGAACAGTCGCACGGCCACGAGCGGGATGTCGTGCTTCGGCACGACGATCACACGCAGTCCGTTCGCTAACGTCTTTTCCACGGGCTGCGGCAGCTTCGCCTCGCGCGGCGCGGCCGGCGCCGGCGGCGCCACCTGCTGCGCGAGAAGAGGAAGAGCGAAAAGGAAGGAGAGGAGGAAGCGCTTCACTGCGCACCTCCTTTTTTCGACTGATCCTGATAGGTGACGACCACCGCTTTCCCTTCGACCAGATATTGCTTCACGACACGCTGCACGTCCGCCGCGGTCACGGCCTGAACCTTCGCGAGCCCCGTGTTCACGACCGCTGCGTCATGCTGCAGGATGAGCGCCTCGCCGATTGCGTACGCTTTGCCGTTGGACGTCTCGCGCTCGCGCAGTGCGGACGTGAGGATGAGGTTCTTGGCCTTCTCCAGTTCCGCGTCCGTGATCTTGTTCGCCATCGACTGCAGCTCCGCGCGGATGATCTTTTCCGCGTCGGCGGGCTGCTTCTCGCTGCCCATGATGGCCAGCGCGTCGAACACGCCCACGTCCTCGCGCATCTCCGCATCTGCATACACTTCCTGCGCGATGGACGCGCGCACCAGCTTCTCGTGCAGTCGCGAGGACTCCCCGTCCCCGAGAATGGTCTCCGCGACCAGAAGCGGCACGGAGTCCGGATGCGCCGCCGGCGGCGTCAGCCACGTCAGGGCCACTGCCGGCAGCGGCACGTTCTCGCCGTACTCGGTCACGCGCCGCTCGGCCGTGCGCGCCGGTTCCTTCACCGTGACGCGCGGAATCTCGCCCGCCGGTTTCTCGATCGGCGTGAAGTACTTGTCCACCCAGCCATCGAGCTGCTGCTGATCGAAGTCGCCCGCCACGACGAGGATGGCGTTGTCGGGACGGTAGAACGTCGTGTGGAAAGACTTCACGTCGTCGATGGTCGCCGCGTCGAGCTCCTCGATGCTGCCGATGCCCGGCCGCTTGTACGGATGGGCGACGAACGAATGCTTCACCAGCGCGTTGAACAGCTTTCCGTACGGCGGCGAGAGCACGCGATAGCGATACTCCTCCTTGACCACGTCGCGCTCGGACTTGAAGTTCGCGTCGTCGACGGTCAGCGACCCGAGGCGCTCCGCCTCGGCCCAGATCAGCGTCTCCAGGTAATTCGACGGAACGACCTCGTAGTACGACGTCGAGTCGTCGAAGGTCGTGGCGTTGTTGAACCCGCCCACGTCCTCGGTCAGCCGGTCCATCATCTCCGCCTTCATGTTCTTCGTGCTCTTGAACATGATGTGCTCGAAGAGATGCGCGAACCCGCTCCGCCCCTCGGGATCGTTCTTCGATCCCACGCGATACCACACGTGAATCGCGACCGTGGGCGTGGTGCGGTCCTGCACCGAATAGACCTCGAGGCCGTTCGGCAGAACGCGATGCTTGAAGTCGATGGGCGGGATGTTCGTCGTCGCCGCGGATGCGGCACCGGCGATCAACAGGATGAGAACGAAGCGGCGCATGGCGCGGGATCATAGCGGTTCGCGCCGCGCCGCGAACCGCCGGTGACGGACTTATCGCCGTTTCGCTACACCGCTGCGCAGCGCGTCTTCGAAGAGCTTCTCCATCTTCGGCCGCGCGATGCGCGCAGCCTCGCTCTGCTTCTCGCCGAGGACGCGCTGCTTCTCGCCGAGGATTCGCTGTTGCTCGCCGAGGGGCCGCTGCTGATCGGCAAGCTTGCGCTGCTCCTCGGTCAATTCGTTCTGCCGCGCATGCAGGCGTCGCGCGCGCTCGCCGCTGGCTTCGACCTGCTCCAGACCGATCTCGGCCTGCCTGCGTCCGATCTCCGCCTGCTTCTGCCCGAGCGCGGCCTGCTTTCGTCCGAGCTCGGCCTGCTTTTCGCCGAGGGCGGCCTGCTGCGCGCCAAGCTCCACCTGCGGGCGCGTGATCTCGTGCAGCTCGCGGAGAACGGCCTGGTCGTAGATCACGTACTTCACGCCGTCGCGGTCAAAGTACGCGCGGTCTTCGTTGATCGTGGTATTGCCGAATGAAACCGAGAACAGAGTC
>DATLBM010000454.1:0-7390 GCA_035526885.1 Thermoanaerobaculia bacterium
CGAAGACTCGTTCAACGACGCGATGTTCCTGGCGGTCGTCCCGCAGCTGTTCACGCTCGACCTGCGCGCGGGCCTGGAGAAAGTGAAAGCGCCGATGCTGATCCTGCACGGCAAACAGGATCCGCTGGAGACCGCGGACGAACTGCGCGAGACGTTTCCGCACGCCAAAGTGGTGCTGCTCGACGACGCGGGACACTTTCCGTGGGCGGAAAAGCCGGAGGCGTTTTACGCCGCGGGGGGGGAGTTTCTGGGCGACGGCGGCTCCTGCCATTGAGTCGCCACGGAGGGAAGGTCCTTCGACCGTCCTCCGCTTCGCTCCGGCGGCTCAGGATGACACGCGCCCAAGTGTCATCCCTGAGCGAAGCGCAGCGGAGTCGAAGGACCTTCTACTGACCCCTCGACTGCCCTCCGGGTCAACTTCGCGAACCGTCAAGACCCGAACTCCCAGGCCACCTTTTTCAACACCCGATCCGCGCGCTCCACCATCTGCGCCACATCCTTCTTCGCATGCGCCGCGGAGAAGAACGCCGCTTCCAGTTGCGACGGCGGCAGGTACACGCCTTCGGCCAGCATCAGGTGGAAGAAGCGGGCGAACTTTTCGCGGTTCGAGCGGTTCGCGGATTCGAAGTCGGTGACCGGGCCGTCGACGAAGAAGAGCGTCCACATCGAGCCGACGCGGTTCAACGTCACGGGGACGTTGTGTTTCTCCGCCGCGGCCAGCACGCCCGTCTCGAACTCGCGGCTGCGCTCTTCCAGGTCGTCGTAGATCGAGGAGTTGCGCAAGACGCTGAGCGTGGCCCGGCCCGCGGCGACGGCCACGGGATTCCCGGACAAAGTGCCGGCCTGGTACATCGGTCCGAGGGGCGAGACGAGCTCCATGAGCTTGCGCGGGGCGCCGTAGGCGCCGATGGGCATGCCGCCGCCGATGATCTTGCCCAGCGTCGTGATGTCCGGCTTCACGTCGTAGCGCGCCTGCGCGCCGCCGTACGCGACGCGAAATCCCGTCATCACTTCATCGAGAATGAGCAGCGCGCCGTGCTCGTCGCAGATCGCGCGCAGTCCGTCGAGGAATCCATCCGCGGGCGGGATGCAGCCCATGTTGCCGGCCACCGGCTCGACGATGATGGCCGCGACTTCGTCGCTCATCTGCGCGCGCACGTCCTCGAGATCGTTGTAGCGCGCGATCAGCGTCAGCGCCGTCACCTCTTCGGGCACGCCCGCGGAATCGGGAACGTTGAACGTCGCGCCGCCCGAGCCGGCTTTCACGAGCAGCGAGTCGACGTGGCCGTGATAGCCGCCTTCGAACTTGAGAATTTTCTTGCGACCCGTGGCCGCGCGCGCGAGCCGCAGCGCGCTCATCGTGGCCTCGGTGCCCGAGTTGACGAGGCGCACCATCTCCATCGACGGCACGGCCTGAATGATCATCTCCGCGAGCTCGATCTCCGCCGACGTCGGCGCGCCGAATGAGAAGCCGCGCGTGGCGGCCTTCTTCACCGCTTCGACGACGTAGCGGTGGCCGTGCCCGAGGATCATCGGCCCCCAGGAGCCGACACAGTCGATGTACTGGAGGTTGTCCGCGTCGAAGATGCGGCCACCCTGGCCCATCTCGATGAACAGCGGCGAGCCGCCCACGCCGCGGAACGCGCGCACCGGGGAGTTGACGCCGCCGGGAATGACTTCCTGAGCTCGTTGAAAGAGGGATTCCGATTGCTTCGCCATAGTCGGCGCGGATTATACGGGCGCGTTTCCGCGCGCTTCGTTGAAACGTTTTCGTTCCCTCGCGCACTACTCCTGTGCAGGCGCCGCGACTGACAACACAGGAGGATGTGTATGCACTTTTTCTATGTAAAAACGAGGAAATGGCCCACCGGCGAAACGCTGGCCCCGACCGAAGGGGTGACGTTCGGCGGACCGCCCGACGTCGAAGACCGCGCGGCGCCGGAGTTCGTCGCCACGGGACCCGGGAGTGTTCTGCAGTTTCTCTTCTGGCACACCGGCCGCCGAATCACCGGCAAGCGCAACGTCCGCTGGAACTTCACCACCATGACCTGGACGGTGTGGGAAGCGACGAAGTGGTACGGCGTTCCGGGCGATGGTGGCGGCGGTCCCGGCGTCATTCACGCCGAGGCGTTCAGCCTCATCTCGAACGATCGCATGATGGTCGACACGCCGATCTCCGGCGTGACCGGCGGCGCCACGTGGCCGTTCATGGGCAACAACAACAACGTCGGCACCGCCAGCGGTCCGGGCAACATCGCCGGCATCGATCCGCTCAGCGGACTGAGTCTCTGCGGCTGGCAGAAGCTGGTCTGGGGCGGCAATCCCGATCCGGATCCGTTCATCGAAAGCGACGCCGACGTCACCGCGACGAACGTGCCGGGCGATGGCAGCGGCAACGTATTCACGTTCACGCCGGGCGCGACGCTGCACGTCGCGCAGAACGAGGGCGGCGAGGCGCTGGCCGCGTACGGCAGCAGCGGTCCCCCCGAGCCTCCGGGCCGCCACATCTTCGACATTCTCAAGTGGATCGAGCTCGATCGCGGCCGCCGTCCGTGGGACATCCGCGCCGATCCGCCGCCCTGGGACATCCTCCGCCGCAGGCTGGTCGAGGATCTCATCACGCGTACGGAGCCCGGCGCCGGACCGGCAACGGACTTCAACTCCATCATCAACGCCGTTCCGAACATGAGCGCCGATGACCTCAAGCGCGCGCAGTCCTCCGTGAAGACGCAAGTCGATCTCGGCCAGACCGCGCTCTCGTCCATCGAAGCTCAGATGAAGAGACTGGGGAAGACGAAATGACACACGCCGCCCGGATTCTGCTCGTCGGTTTTCAGGATCAGGACAACCTCGGCCTGCGGTACTTGTCGAGCAGTCTCCGCGCGGCCGGTCATGACACACGGATCGAGAGTTTCGGCGCCGGCGCGGACCCGTTGGTTCGCGCCGCCGCCGACTACTCGCCGGACATCGTCGGCTTCTCGATGATCTTTCAATTCATGGCGCCCGATTTCGCGCAGGTCATCACTGGCCTGCGCGCGAGCGGGTGCAACGCTCACTTCACCATGGGCGGGCACTACGCGTCGTTCTCGCCCGAGACGATTCTGCAGTTGATTCCGGAGCTGGACAGCGTCGTGCGCTTCGAAGGCGAGCTGCCCCTCGTCGACATCGCCAATGCCATCGCCGCCGGCAGTGAATGGCGCGAGATCCCCGGGATCGCGTGGCGCGACGGCGACGCCGTGCGGCTCACCGCGCCGCGCCAGGACAAGATCGATCTCGACGCCATCCCCTGGCCCGATCGCAGCGACATCCGCTACGAACAGCAGCAGATGCCCATCGCCTCGGTGCTGGCCTCGCGCGGCTGTCCGTGGAAATGCTCGTTCTGCTCGATCATCACGTTCTACGAAGGCAACGGCACGAAAGGACGGCGGCGGCGCAATCCGAAGCTGGTCGTCGACGAGCTCGAATATCTCGTCAACGAGCGCGGCGTGCGTCTCGTGCTTTTTCAGGACGACGACTTTCTCTCCGGCGGCAAGGACGCGCGTGACTGGGCGCTCACCGTGGCGCGCGAGATCATCGAGCGCGGCCTCAACGAGAAGATGCGCTTCAAGTTCTCCTGCCGCTCGGACGAAGTGCGCGAGGAAACGCTGGCACCGCTGGTCGAGGCCGGACTGCGCCACGTCTACCTCGGCGTGGAATCGGGAGATCCCGATGCGCTGAAAACGCTCAACAAGATGATCACTCCCGAGGTGCATCACCGCGCGGGGCAGGTGCTGCGGAAGCTCGGCATCAGCTTCGATTTCGGCTTCATGCTCCTGCAGCCGTGGAGCACGTTCGAACAGGTGCGCAACAACCTCACGTTCCTGCGCGAGTTCTGCGACGGCGGGTACACGGTGGCGGGTTTCTGCCGCACGCTCCCCTACGTCGGCACGCCGATGGAGAAGAAGATGCGCGAGGAAGGACGGCTCACCGGCCCGGCGCTGGAAGCGGACTACACGTTCCTCGATCCGCGTCTGGACGCGCTGTGGGACTTTTCGCTGGTCGCGTTCTCGGGTCGCAACTACGGCAAGGAGGCGACGTGGGATCGGCTGCGCACGGTGCTGTTCGAGGCGCGGCTCGACTATCCGCGCGAGCGCGATCTCGACTTCCTCGCCAGCGCCCAGCGCCTCGCCGCAACGTCGAATCGTCTGCTGCTCGACATCGCCGAGGAGGCGCTCGATCGGCTGGAGACGATGGAGAGGCCGACGGCGGAGGATCCGGCGCTCATCGAGCTGGCGCGTTTCGCCCGCGAGCAGAACGCGCAGGTCGCGGCGACGATGAATGCGTTGTGGAACACGAGGCCGAGCGTGGTCGAGGCGGAGCTGTTTCGCTGATGCGAGTTGCCGTGTTGCCGGTTGCTATGTTGCCGGCGGGTTCGCGCGCTGAAGCCCAGGCATGGCGAGCAACACAGCCAACCTCCGCTGACGCGTGTTGCTGTGTTGCCGGTTGCTATGTTGCTTGCGGGTTCGCGCTCCGAAGCCCATACCTCACGAGCAACACGGCAACCGGCAACATGGCAACCGTTCAATACGCATTCTCATGCCGCAACCCATGCACCACCGTCAGTGCAAGGATCTTGAGGTCCAGCAGCAGCGACCAGTTTTCGATGTAGTACAGGTCGTGCTCGATGCGCATGCGCATCGACGTGTTCCCGCGCCATCCGTGCACCTGCGCCCAGCCGGTCATGCCCGCGCGCACTTTGTGGCGGAGCATGTAGTGCGGAAACTCGGCGCGGAACTGCTCGACGAACTCGGGGCGCTCGGGGCGCGGTCCGATCACGCTCATGTCGCCGACCAGCACGTTCCACAGCTGCGGCAATTCATCGAGCGACCACGCGCGGATGATGCGGCCCACGCGCGTGCGCCTCGGATCGTCCTTCGACGCCCACACGGCGCCGGTCTTATGCTCCGCGTTCACGCGCATCGAGCGGAACTTCACCATCTCGAACGGCTTGCCATCGAGGCCCATGCGCACCTGGCGGTAGAAGACCGGGAATCCGTCCTCGATCCAGATCGCCAGCGCCACGATCAGCATCACCGGCGAGAGCAAGAGCAGGGCGACGCCGGCCACGAACAGATCGAAGCCGCGCTTCACGAAACGGCTCCAGCCTTCCAGCGGCGTCTCGGAGAGATTGATGGTGGGCAGTCCGTCGAGGTCCTCGACGCGCGAGCGCAGCACCATGAACTGCAGGAGATCGGGCACGACGTGAATGGCGGTGAGGTTGCGCGTCAGGCGATCCAGCAGCGCCATCATCGCGGTGCTCGAAGCATGCGGCAGCGCCACGAACACGTGATCGATCTTCTGCGCCTTGACCACCGCCTCGGCGTCGGCGATCGTGCCCAGGCATTCGAGGTTGGGGAGCACGGATTCGTCGCCGTTGCGGAGATAGCCGACGATGCGGAAGCCCAGCGCGTCGCGATGCGCGTTGATGCGCTCGACCACCGCGCGCGCCAGCTCGCCGTTGCCGGCGATGAGCACGCGGTCGAGATCCTTGCCCGCGCGATGGCGGCCTTCGACGATCGCGCGCACGATGGTGCGGCCGATCATCGCCAGCGTCATGGCCATGACCATGAACATGGCCAGCGTCGCGCGCGAGTAATGCGAGTCCGGCGAGCCGATGCGCACCCACAGCAGTACGCCGCTGAGGATGATCGTCGCCACGATCGAGCCCACCGCGACGGACAACCACTCCTCGGCTTTTCCCCGCGTCGGACGGATGCGATACAGACCCTGCACCGCGAACGCGAGCGGGAAAACGATCGTCACGATCGGCAGCAGCTTCACGTACGTCGCGAACTCCTGCGGACCCTTGGTGAGCGGGATGACTTCGAAGTGGAAGCGCAGGAACCACGCCGTGAGCATGGCCAGGTTCGACGCCAGCGCGTCGTTGACCAGGTAGACCGATGCCAGCGTCCTGTGCTTCGTTTCGATCATGCGATGACTTTGCCGAGGACTGCGCGAAACTTCGTGTCGAACACGGAGCGGGAGAACTTCGCGGCGTGCTCGCGCAACGCCCGGCGATCCCACGTCCGCGACTCCACTGCGTCCAGCGCGCGCCGCAGCGACGTTACCTCCGCCCCGTCGAAGAAAATTCCTGTCACGCCGTCCACCACCGAGTCGCGTACGCCCCCTTCGCCCAACGCCACGACCGGAGTGCCGAGGGCCATGGCCTCGAGCGGCGTGATGCCGAAGTCTTCGACGCCCGGCAGGATGAGACTGCGGGCGCGGCCCAGCCGCTCGATGATTCTATCCCTCGATACGGAGCCCATCAGCTCGACGTTGGGTCCGCTGCGCTCGCGGAGCTCACGGAGCATCGGACCGCCGCCGATGATCACCAGCTTCCGTCCCTGCATCGCCTGGATGGCCAGCTCGATGCGCTTGTACGGCACGAGCGCGGACACGATGAGATGAAAGTCGGAGCGCGCGTCGGCGAGCGGCGCGGTCAGAAACTCGTCGCCGACGAAGGGATGCACGACGTCCGCGTCGCGCTTGTAGAACCGGCGGATGCGCTCCTTCACAAACGTCGAGTTCGCAACGAACTTCGTCACCTCGGACGCCGTCCGCTGATCCCATCCGCGCAGCCACGGAGCGATCGACATCGCCGCGGCGCGGCGCAGCGGCTTCGATCGCGGGAAGTAGTCGTCGAAGCGATCCCAGATGTAGCGCATCGGCGTGTGGCAGTACGAGAGATGCGGCTTGCCCTTCGCGTTCACGCTCTTCGCCACGCAGTGACTGGACGAGACGATGAGATCGAACGCCGAAAGGTCGAACTCACGGATTGCGCGCGGATAGAGAGGAAGGAGATGGCGGTAGTCGCGGACGCGAGCGGCCATCTTCTGCAGCGACGACGTATGAACGGCGCGCGACTCGATCTTGTGCGAGACCGATCCCGGAAAGTGAAAGAGCGTGAAGATCTCGGCGCCCGGAAGGACGTCCAGGATGCCTTCGAGCACCGCCTCGCCGCCGCGCATCCCGGTGAGCCAGTCGTGAATGACGGCGACGCGGCCGAGTGATGAGTGATGAGTGATGAGTGATGAGTGTCTGGTCAGGTCGTCATCATCACTCATCACTCAGCACTCATCACTGCTTCTTGGGCTCGGGCGTCGACTTCAACGGATACTCGTCCGACTGCGCGCACGCGTCGCAGATCATGTCGTTGCGAAAGTACTCCTCCGGGGGAATCGCCGCGAGACACTTCACGCAGAAGTGCCTGCCGGTGCGCTCGGTCAGCTCGCGCGGCGGAGGGTCGTCGTGCATGTGCGGCATTCTAGTCTTCGAGTCGTCGAGTCGCCGAGCCCACGGAGGCTCAGAGGCTCACAGGCTCAGAGGCTCAGAGGAGATACGCGCCGCCCGT
>DATLBM010000455.1:0-4736 GCA_035526885.1 Thermoanaerobaculia bacterium
AGAAAAAGTGAGCACTTCTTCTTCAATACCGTGAGCCGCGACTTCGCCTGCTGGTTTTCCGGGGACATCTTGATGACGTCTTCGTAGCAGGGGGGCACGCGACGGCGACAAGCTCTCTAATCATCGGCGACTACGGCCAGCCGATCCTCCTAGAGCTCGCGCCGGAGGGGATTCTCCTCGTCTACCCGCGCAGCGCCGACGAGCCGCGCTACGCCGGCGTAACGCGCACGTTCACGCGGCTTCTCACGTTCGACGATGCAGACGCGGGCGCCGTGCGGGGAGGACAGCGGCGATGATCAACGCCGCGCTCACGCGTCCTCGAGACCGGCGCGATAGACGTCATCCACCCGGACGACTGCACCAATCGACGCCAGCGGCACCTCGCCGCCGGCCACGGCTTCCTCCGAGCTCCAACCGCGCTCATCCCGGTGATGCAGGGTGATGCGCGGCTCGCGATGCGAGACGATGACGACCTCGCGCAACGTGGGGATCGACTGGTAGTGGCGAAGCTTGTCGCCGCGATCGTAGTCCTCCGTCGAGGCGCTGGTGATCTCCACGAGGATGAGCGGATTCGTGACCGCGTTGCGATCGTCGGCCGCGCGCTGCGTTGGCCCGTAGATGACCGTGGCGTCGGGATAGGTCGTCAGGCCCGTTGGGGTATGCACGCGGAGGTTCGATGTCGAGACACGGCACTGCGGACTGAGCCGGCCGAGAATGCCGATGATGCTGCCGGCCAACGCAGCATGGTCCGGCGTGCCCCCCGCCATCGCGTAAATCTCGCCGTCGAGATACTCATGGCGGATTGGACTCTCCTCTTCGAGGAACAGGTATTCCGCGTACGTGTAATGCATCCGGCGCGACGTCGCTCGCATACGCGGCCAGTATAGAACCGCGTCCTACTTCTTCTGCTTCAGCTGCGTGAGCCTCGACTTCGCCTGCTGGTTTTCCGGCGAGATCTTGATCACGTCTTCGTAGCAGGTCTGGGCGCGGGAGATCATGCCCTGCGCGCGATAGAGGTCGCCCAGCGAGATCATCGCGTCGACGTTGTTCGGGTCGATGGACAGCGCCATCTGAAACGATTCCGCGGCGTCGCGGCGCCAGCGCGGGTTGCGTTCCTGGCAGGCGCCGAGGAGGGCCCAGGCGTCGGCGTGGTCGGGGACGAAGTGGACGCATTGGCGCAGGAGGACGATCGCGCCGTAGAAGTCGCCCTGGTTCGCCAGCTCCTGCGCCTTGCCGAAGTTCTGGTCCGCGATCGAGCGTTGCGTGAGGCGTTGCTGGATCGAAGCGGCGCCTTCGCCGCGGCGCGCGTTGATCAGCTTGTCGTACTCCGCGCGGCGCGCCGCGAGCGACAGCGTCTCCATCGCCTCGTCCAGGCGGCGGTGAATGGTCATCAGCGACTCGCGCACGATCGGCGGGAACGTGGCCGGGTCGTACGCCTTCTTCACGTTCTCGTGCGCCGTGACGATCTGCGCGCGCGTGGCGGCGCGCGGCACGTCGAGAACCTGGTAATGATCGAGCGTCGCGAGCTGACGGGAGAACGCCACCGCGCGCAGCGAGCGCTGATCCGCCGAGCCGATCGCCGCGAGCAGTTCCAGATCGCGCTGCATGTCCGCCGAATCCGCGGCGGTGTGATCCATCGCCCGTTCCTGATAGACCGTGAACATGCCCAGAGTCATCATCGCGATGACCACTTTCGCCACGAGCACCGACTGCGATGCAAAGCGCCGCAGGAACACCTCGATCGGCGTCGGCTCCGCGAGCGCCGCGGCGATGCCGCGCTCCTGTTCCGTCAGCGGCAGCGTCTCCAGCGTGAAACGCGGCTCGCGCGCCGTGTGGATCGTGCGTTTGAGATCGCCGAGGGAGCGGCGCAGGACCAGGCCGTTGGTGATCGACCGGATGCCTTCGATGTACAGCGTGGCCGTCGATTGCAGGAAGACGCGTTTCTCCGGCGGCAGCGCCTCGTCTTCCGTGAACACCGCCGTGCCTTCGTCGAGCGAGAACAGCGGAATGACTTGCGAGGTCAGCCAGTCGCGCAGCAGCGTCTGTCGCGCGGAGAGGTCCATCACGCCGGCCTCGTGCAGATGGCCGACGGCGTCATCGGGATCCGCCCCGAAGATGCGCGCCGCGTCTTCCGTCGACGTCACGCCGCGCCGCACGAGGTAATCCGGCAGCGAGTCTTCGGGCGCCGCCGACACGGACATGATCAGCTCGCCCTGGGAAAAGTAGAGGACCTTGCGCAGCGTGCCCTTCAGAATGCTGAGATATCCGGTTCTTCGCTGTTGCAGGACTTCCCCCGCAATCACCGCAAAGGGCGTGATCTCAATCCTTTCAAGGCTCACGTTTAGCAAATGGCTTTTAGCACAACTGGCACCGCCTTGCGGGAAGGTGGCATGTTTCGGGCTGGTTGTGGGATCGAAACGCGGAATGCGAACGAGATGAACATGAAACGAATGATTCTCGCGGTGGCGCTTTTGACGTTCACCGCTGCTGCAGGCGCGCAGGAGTTCTCGAACGAGACGTACGAGTTCCTGCTCGCGAAGATGGCTGCCGATGAAGGACGCTTCGACGAGGCGCTCAGCCGCATGGACAAGGTCGTCGACAGGACGCCGGACGATCCCGTCCTGCGCTACGAGCGCGCCATGATGCTCATCGACGCCGGCAAGATGGACAAAGCCGAGTCGGAGCTGCGCCAGGTCCTCACCCGGACCCCCGACTTCTACGATGCCAACCGCGTCCTGGGCCGCATCCTCCTCGATCGCGGCACGACGGACAAAGCGCGCGTGGAAGAAGCGCTCAAGTATCTGCAGGCCGCGTTCAAGGCCTCGCCGGATGACTTCTCCACCGGCCTCGCGGTTGCGCACATCCTCACGTCTCTGAATCGGATGCCCGAGGCGGAGCGCGTGCTGTCGACGATGGTCGAGCGCGCGCCCGATCAGCGCGCACTCAACTTTCAGTACGCGCAGGTGCTGACCAAGCTCGGACGCGGCAGCGAATCGAAGCAGTATCTCGAGCGCGCCGTGGCCGTCGATCCGACGTTCACGCCCGCCATCATGCAACTGCTCGACATTTACGAGCAGGAGAGCGAGTTCGCCAAGGGCGCGGCGCTGCTGCAGCCGCTCATCGACGAGGATCCGCTCAACCTCGAAGTCCAGCGCCAGCAGGCGTTCTTCTACCTGCGCGCCGGCGACGCCCGCAACGCGCGCGACCGCTTTCACGCGCTGGTGCAGGCCGATCCGAAGGATGCGCGCTCCGCGTTCTACCTGGCCGAGTCGCTGAACGATCTCGAACAGTACGCGGAGGCCGAGACGCTGTTCGCGAAGCTGCACGCGGCGGATCCGAAGGACAGCGACGTCATCGCCAGCTACGGACTGAGCCTGGCCGGACAGAAGAAGTGGGACGAGGCGGCGACGCAGTTCCAGTCCCTGCTCAGCGTCGGCGATCTGCCCGATCACACCAGCGCGCTGGCGCGCACGCAGCTCGCGTACATCGATCTGCAGAAGGGCAACTACGACGCCGCGATCGAGACCGCGAAGTCGATCTTCGTCTTCCGCGACAAGCCGAACACGCAGGCCATCAACATCGCCCTGGAAGCGCTGCGCAAACAGAAAAAGTACGCCGACATGGCGGCCCTGCTCGATCCGCTGCTGCAGAAGTATCCGGCCGATCCGTTCGTGAATGCGCGCTACATCGAGGCGCTCACGCGTTCGGGACAGAAGGGGAAAGCGGCGCAGCTCGCGGCGCAGCAGACCAGGAACGGGACGCGCAACGTCATCGCCGCGGCCGAGGCTTACGTGCAGGCCGAGGATGCGCCGGCGGCGCTGGCGCTGGTGAAGGCCGCCGCGGGCGTGAAGCCGGATGATCTCGAGCTGCAGTTCGAGCTCGGATCGGTCACCGAGCGCTCCGGCGACCGCGCCGCCGCGGAGAAGGCGTTCGTCACGCTGCTGGAGAAGAATCCCGATCACGCTCCCTCGCTCAACTACCTCGGCTACATGTGGGCCGAGAGCGGCAAGAACCTCGAGCGCGCGCACGAGATGCTGGTCAAGGCGGTGGGGCAGGAGCCGACCAACGGCGCCTACGTCGATTCGCTGGGCTGGGTCTACTTCCGCATGGGCAATCTGGACATGGCGGAGAAGTACCTGACCGACGCCACGCATCTTCTCCCGCGCGACGCCACGGTGCACGAGCACCTCGGCGACGTGCTCGCGAAACGCGGTGACATGAGCCGCGCGCTGGCTTCATATCGCACCGCGCTGAGTCTCGATCCCGACGCGAAGGAGCAGGAGAAGCTCCGCTCCAAGATCGCCGAGCTCGAAGCGAAGAAATGAAGGGGTTGGCGGTTGGCGGTTGGCGGTTGGCGGTGGTTGGCCTCGCGCTGATCGCGGGTTGCCGCACGGGACGTCCCTCCGGGACGCCCGTCGCTTCGCTCACGGGCGATCCTGCTGTCGAGCTGGCGCGCGTGCGCGAATCGTTTGGCGGAATGCGCTCGCTGATGCGCGTTCGCGCGCGCGTGAACGGGAAGACGCAGTCGTTCCGCGCGCAGCTCATCGTTCATGATGCGCAGCGGATGGAGCTCATCGCGTATACGCCCGTCGGCACGACGGCGATGAAGATGAAAGCCGATGGCGATCGCATCACCACCGATCCCGCGGTGGCGCCGGAGTCGTTCGCGTTTCTGCGTCAGACCGGACTCACGCCCGCGCAGATGGGGATGCTGCTCCTGGGCATTCCTCCCATCG
>DATLBM010000456.1:0-14919 GCA_035526885.1 Thermoanaerobaculia bacterium
CTGCAAACGGGGTCTGGGGCCCGTGGCCCCAGCCGCCGGAGGCCCATGGTCGTGCTCCGAGCGCAGCGACCTACGGCTGCGGGCCGAACGTCTCCGTGATCATCGCCTCCGGGTCGGCCTGAATGGAGGTGATGGCTTTGCGCGCGCGCTCCAGGAACGCGTCGAAGCCGGCGGCCATCACCAGCGATTCCTTGATCGTCGCGCGGTTGCGCTCGACCAGCGTCTCGATCGGGCCGCTCTCGTGCGTGATGTGGCCCGCGCGCGCGAGCGGATCGAAGTCGCCCGCGTACAGGATGTTGCGCGCGTCCGGCTCGTAGAGGACCGCGATGCGGCGCGAGTCGCCGACGGCGAGCATGTGCAGGACGATGCTGCGGATCGGCGCGATGCCCACGT
Source organism: Thermoanaerobaculia bacterium (assembly GCA_035526885.1). GTDB lineage: Bacteria > Acidobacteriota > Thermoanaerobaculia > Gp7-AA8 > Gp7-AA8 > QHVT01. Next base: position 394 of record DATLBM010000456.1, read on the forward strand.
CGCCCGCGACAAATACCACCGGACGCGTATCGCCGGAGGGCAGAAGAAAGTCGCCATACGGACCTTCGACGGTCACCTCCGCGCCCGCTTCCAGCTGGCGCAGCGCATCCGCGCCCTTGCCGCCGCCGACGCGAACGCAGATCTGCACGGCCTCCGGCCGCTGCGGCGCCGACGCGATCGTGTACGCGCGCGACACACCCTCGGGAAACCGGAAATTCACGTACTGCCCGGGCTCGAACGCGAACGGATCCTCGAACGAAATCGTGAGCTGCAGGACGCTGGGCGCGAGCGGCTGGATCTCGGTGACTATCGCTTGGATGCGCATCGGGCGCGATTCTATCGTTGCGCGGCTCAGAACCACATGCCCGACTTGGTCAGCTTGGCGATCTTCTTCAGGATGCGATCCTTCTTGAAACCGCGCAGGTAGTCGACGAAGAGCGTGCCGTTGAGGTGGTCGATCTCGTGACACATCGCGCGCGCCATCAACCCCTCGCCCCACATCTCGCGCTGCTCGCCGTTGCGGTCGAGATACCGGAGCTTGACGCGCTCGGGACGCGTGACGATCTCCACGAAGTCGGGGATGGAAAGGCATCCCTCTTCCTCGGTGACCTCGCCCTGCGCTTCGATGATCTCCGGATTGATGAAGACGTGGCACTCGCCGGCGCGCTTGCCGACGGAGAGGTCGATGATCATCAGCCGCTTGCCGACGCCGACCTGGTTCGCCGCCAGACCGACGCCCGGCGCGGCGTACATCGTGTCGATCATGTCGTCGATGAGCTTCTGGAGCGACTGGTCGATCTCGCCGACCGGCTGGGCCGGATTGCGGAGGACGTCGTCGCCGTATTTGCGGATGGGCAGAATCATGCGTTTTCGTTCATGGCGAGCGATGGGTGATGAGCGATGAGCGATGAGCAACCGGAGCCGGAGTGGACGGCATCATCGTTTTTGCTCATCGTTCATCTCTCATCGTTCATCGCCTGGTCTTCAAACTCTCGATCATGGCCTCGACGGTGTGCTCCGCGCGTTTCTTGTAGAACTCGTCGAGCACTCTGCGCACGCCGGGGAACTTCGCCAGCACACCATCGAGCTTGGACTTGTCGAGGCGCAGCAGCTCGGTGCGCTGCGCCGCGGTGATGGTGGCCGTGCGAGGTTTTCCGGTCAACACGCTCACTTCTCCGAAAAAATCCCCTTCGCCGAGTTGCGCGAGGTAGAGCGTGCCCGTCGAAGAACGCGTGTAGACCTTCACCGCGCCGGAGGCGATGACGTACATCGACGTGCCGGGATCGCCCTCGTTGATGATCACGCTGCCTTCGTCGTGCGTCTCCACTTCCATCTCGCCGATCAGGGCGTCGCGCTCGGCGTCGCCGAGGATCTCGAAGAGCGGACTGCGGGGAACGGTGCGATCGAAGATCGGCTCGTTCCTGCCCGGCTCCTCGGCGGGCTTCGGGAGGTGCTCCCTGGCCTTCTCCGCTTTCTTGCGCACGGCGATGGCCTGCACGGTCAGGCCGTTGTCCTCGTAGTAGCGCGCGGTGCCTTCGTACTGCACGATGGCGTCGTCGATCATGCCCGCGCCGGCCAGAGCGTCCGCGTACTGCAGGCGGATGCGCGGGTTGGACGGATACTTTTCGTGCTCGCGCTTGAGGACGGGAACGGCGCGGGCGTACTCGCGCCGCGCGAGCAGAGTGGCGCCGCTTTCGGTTTCTTCAGCCATGCGGCGGCTATTCTAGAACTTGATCCGCTCCAGCTCCGCTTTCGCGCTGGAGGCCGAGCTCGAATACGGGTAGCGCTCGATGACCTGCTGGAGCGTGCGCCGCGCCAGGGCGAGATCGCCCGTGCGCGACTGCACCATGGCGATCTTGAACAGTGCGTCGGGCGCCTTGTTCTGCGACGGGTAATCGTTCACGACGCGCGTGTAGTAGCGCGTGGCGTTCGTGTAGTCCTTCGCGGCAAAGTACGTCTCGCCGATCCAGAACAATGCGTTGTCGGCCAGCTCGCCGCCGCTGTCGGCCTGGTACACCGCTTCGAACGCCTTCCGCGCTTCCGCGTCTCTGCCGCGGCCGTGGAGCATGATGGCCTGGCGATAGTTCTCCGCCAGCTGCGCGCCGGCGACCGCGCGTTGCGCGGGCATCGGCTGCGCCGCGCGCGGCGCGGGTTGCGAAACGGCGGGCTGCGATGCGGCGGGAGCCGGCGCAGCCGCAACCGCCACCACCGGCGCTTCCTCCAACTGTGCGATGCGCTGGTTGAGCACGTCGATTCGCTCGAGCAGCTCGGTCATCTGCGTCTGCAGCTCGGCCACGCGCGGATCGGCGGCCGGCGTGACCGCGGGCGGCGGAAGATCCGGTCCGTCATCGGGCGCGGTGGACGCGCACGAGACGACGGTGAGTGCGGCGGCGGCGCAGACGATCAGCTTCTTCATGCCTTGATGTCGCCCAGTCTCCGCTTCGCCGCCTCGGCGTAATCACCCTTCGGAAACTCGGTGATCACGCGCTCGAAGTACAGCTTCGCTTCGCCCTTGCGGCCGAGGCGCGCGAGCGTCTGGCCGAGATCGAAGAAGACCGCGTCGCGGCCGGGGAAGTTCGGATACTGATCGATGATGTAGTTCAGGCGTTGCGAGGCCGCGTTCCAGCTCCCGCGCTTCATGTAGAAGCGGGCGATGACGTGCTCGTGCCGCGCCAGGCGGTCCAGCACGTCCTGGCGCCGCGCATCGGCCTCCGCCTTGAGCGGACTGTTGGGGAACGCGCGGACCATGTCGTTGAACTTCTCGAGCGCCTCGCGGGTCTTGGCCTGATCGCGGTCCGGCTTCTCCATCTGCTTGAACGAGCACATGGCGATGCGCAGCGTCGCGTAGTCAGCCTGTTCGCTGGTGGGATAGCGATTGATGAAGTCGCGGTACTTGTACTGCGCCTCGACGAGGTTGACCGGATCGCCCTGCTCGTAATACGTGTCGGCGATGCGCAGCAGCGCGCGGCGGCCGAGGGGCTCGTTCGGGTACGTTTCGTAAAGATGCGAGTAGTAGTTCCGCGCGCGCTGCCAGCGCTCGCGCTTGAAGTACTCCTCGCCGCGCTCCCAGATCTGCTCCTTGGTGAGCTTCAGGATCTCGGGGTCGACCACCGGCACGATGCGCCGCGGACCGCGATGACAGCCCGCGATCAGAGCGACGACCGCGAGCAGGATGATGGTGTGTCTCAGCTTCACTCAGCCTCCGGATTCAAACCTTCGTCGTGTGAACAGCGTCGCGCAGCTTCTGAATTGCACCAGCCCGGTCGCGCTGCCCGAACACGGCCGACCCCGCCACGAGAATCGACGCGCCGGCCGCCGTCACCAGCGGCGCCGTCGCCGCATCCACACCGCCGTCCACCTCGATGTCCACACGGACTCCCCTCTCGCGGATGAGTCTGGAGATATGACGGATCTTCGGCACGACGGTTTCGATGAACTTCTGTCCGCCGAAGCCGGGATTGACGGTCATGACCAGCACGTAGTCGCAAAATTCGATGGCCGTCGACAGCGACTCCGCGCTGGTGGCGGGATTGATGGCGATGCCCGCCAGCGCGCCGCCGTCGCGAATCATCTGCAGCGCGCGCTGCAGATGCGGCTCGGCCTCGATGTGAATGGAGATCATGTTCGCGCCGGCCTCGAGAAACGCGTCGATGTACTTTTGCGGCTCGCTGATCATCAGATGACAGTCGAACGGCAGCTTCGTGCGCGCGCGCAACGCCTTGATGACCGGCGGACCGATGGTGATGTTGGGAACGAAGTGTCCGTCCATCACGTCGAGATGGAGGATGTCCGCGTCGGCGATGGTTGCGAGCTCCTCGTCGAGGCGCGCGAAATCGGCGGAGAGCAGTGACGGTGCGATCTTGATCATGTTACTGGTTGCTGGTTGCCGTGTTGCCGGGTGGCCTTGCGCTCGGGCGATACTGCACCGAGCAACGGGCAACCGGCAACTAAGGCGTAGCCGTCCCTCCCTCGATGATCGCGCTCTCCTCCTGCTGCGAGACCACGACGGAGATCGGATCGCGGCTGCTGACGGGCGCGCCGCGGAGCGGGTACTGGCGGATGATTATGCCATTCGCGATTCCGGGATAGGCCTCGTACTTCACGGTCGACACGTTCAGCCCGCGCGACTCGAGGGCGGGACGCACGACGTCGAGCCGCCGGTCGATGAGATCGGGCATCACGTATTGCATGGCGCGCGGCGGCACGGCCACGAGCAGCGACACGCCGGTCTGCGGCCCGACGACGGTTCCCGCGGGAGGCTCGGCGGCGAGAATGCCGCGGCCGTCCGCCTCGACGTACGTCAGCTCACCGCGCTTGAGATTCTGCTGGCCGAGGCGAAGCATCGCGGTGCCGGGCGTCTCGCCGGCGAGGTTCGGCACCCGCAGCACGAGCGGGCCGGCGCTCAGCTCCACGCGAATGGTCGAGCCGCGCTTGACGAAGCTCGTCGCGCCGGCGGTCCGGTTCTGCCAGACGATGTGATCGAGCGGGACTTTGTCGGAGTTGCGGCGCCGGTTGTTGTCGACTTCGAGGTTGATGCCGAGGTCGGAGGCGATCTTGCGCGCGTCGGCGACGTTCCGGCCGACGAGATTCGGTGTGGGCAGCGAGCGCCCTTTCACGAAGAACGTGAACCAGAAGTACGTACTGCCGCCGAAAATGAGCAGCAGCAGCACGCCGAAGAGGAGGTTGTTCAGACAACCTCGTTTCATCTGCGCTCGGCCCGCTCGCTGTCTTCGTTGTGCTGCTCGATCTGGCGCTCGCGATCGGCGCGATACTCGGCCTCGTCGTACTTGCGATCGTGATCGCGCGGCACGAGGATCGGAATCAGCGACAGCTTCCAGACGTCTTCCACGCGCTCGGCGAACACGAATTCGAGCGCGGCCTTGGTCTCCTCCGGCACTTCCTGCAGATCCTTGCGGTTCCCCTCGGGCAGGATGACGGTCTTGATGTTCGCGCGATGCGCGGCCATCACCTTTTCCTTGACGCCGCCGACGGACAACACCTTGCCGCGCAGCGTGATCTCGCCGGTCATGGCCACGTCGTGGCGCACGGGTCGATCGCCCATGACCGAGGCGATGCACGTGGCGATGGCCACGCCGGCGGACGGTCCGTCCTTCGGAATCGCACCCGCGGGGAAGTGAATGTGCACGTCGAAGTCGCTGAACTTCTTGTCCTCGATCTCGAGGTCGTGCGCCTTCGAGCGCACGTAGGAATACGCGGCCTGCACGGACTCGCGCATGACGTCGCCGAGCTGGCCGGTGACGGTGGTGCGTCCGCTGCCGGGCATGCGCGTGGCCTCGATGAACATGATCTCGCCGCCGAACGACGTCCACGCCAGACCCGTGGTCACGCCGATCTCGGGATGACGCTCCGCGAACTCGTGCTCGAACTTCGGCAGGCCGAGGTACGACTCGAGGTCTTCTTTCCTGACGTGAAAGGCGGTGACCGGATCTTCCGTGGCCACCTTGCGCGCGATCTTGCGCATCACGGTGGCCAGGTTGCGCTCGAGATTGCGCACGCCCGCTTCGGCCGTGTAGTCGCGCACCATGAGCAGGATCGCGTCTTCGTCGAACGTCACCTGCTCCGGTCCCAGTCCGTGATCGCCGAGGAGCTCGGGGATCAGGTGCTTGGTGGCGATGGCCAGCTTCTCGTTCTCGGTGTAGCCGGACAGACGGATCACTTCCATGCGATCGCGCAGCGGACCGGGGATCATCTCCAGCACGTTGGCCGTGCAGATGAACAGCGTGTGCGAAAGGTCGAACGGGATCTCCAGATAGCGGTCGACGAAGGCGTGGTTCTGTTTCGGATCGAGCACTTCGAGCAGCGCCGAGGAAGGGTCGCCGCGGAAGTCTTTCCCGATCTTGTCGATCTCGTCGATCATGATCAGCGGATTGTTGACGCCGACCTGGATGTAGCTGGAGATGAGCTTTCCGGGCATCGCGCCGATGTAGGTCTTGCGATGTCCGCGGATCTCGGACTCGTCGGTCACGCCGCCGACGGCCATGCGCACGAACTTGCGTCCGAGCGCGTCCGCGATGGCGGATCCGAGGGAGGTCTTGCCGACGCCGGGAGGTCCGGTGAAGCAGAGGATCGGTCCCTTGAGATCACCCTTCAGCTTGAGCACGGCCAGGAACTCGAGAATGCGCTCTTTGACTTTGTCCAGTCCGTGATGCCGCTCTTCGAGGATCTGCTCGGCCTTGCCCAGATCGAGTTGATCCTCGGTGTGCTGCGTCCACGGCATCTGCAGCACGGTATCGAGATGGCCGCGAATCACGGCGTAGTCGCTCGATGACGGCGAGAGCTGTCCCATGCGCGTGACTTCGCGGCGCAGCTGCTGTTTGTGATCCTCGGCCAGCGGCAGCGCTTCGATGCGATCGCGATACGTATCCGCCTCGCGCTCGGAGGCGTTGGTCTCGCCCAGCTCGTCCTGGATGATGCGCAGCTGTTCGCGCAGGTAGTTCTCGCGCTCGCGGCGATCGATGTTGGTCTGGATCTGCCGCTGCAGCTCGCGGTCGACGGTGGCGCGGCCGAGGTCGCGCGAGATGTATTCGATGAGCAGCTCGATGCGCTCGATCGGGTTGACCGTTTCGAGCAGGAGCTGCTTTTCCTCGAGCGGCAGATTCACGAAGCCCGACAGGAGATCCGCAAACGTGTCCGGCCCCTCGGTCAGATTCATCTGCAGGATGTTCAGCAGCTCTTTCGAGTACTTCGAGTCGCTCTCGACGAGTTTCTCGAACAGCGAGAGCGAGCGGTTCATCAGCTGATCGGTCTTGACCGTCTTGGGGATGGGGCGCGGGATGACCTCGCGCAGTTTGGCCTCGAAGTAGGGCTCGTTCTGCACCATCTGCACGAGCTCCACGCGCTGCCGTCCCTGCAGGAAGAGCTGATAGCGGTCGGAGGAGAGCGGAAGCCGCTGCACGATCGCGGCGAGCACGCCGATGGACGCGAGATCGTCGGGCCGCGGATTCTCCTTGTCGCCGGACTTCTGGCAGAACGCGGCGATCAGATTCTGATCGTCGGGCAGCGCCTTGAGCAGGCGCACGTTGCGGTCGATGCCCACCTGCAGCGAGAGCACGCCGCCGGGGAAGAGCACCGAGGAGACGAGCGGGATGATGGGAAGACGACTGGGAACGTCGACGTCCAGCCAGTCCTTGTCGGGGGGATTGCCTTTGCCGCGAGCGGATTGTGCCATGCGTTACGACCGCGCATTGTATCCGCGTCGGTCAGGTGTCGAAACGCGATTCGCTGCGCTGCGAATTGCGTGCGGTACACTCCGTCACCGACCCGTGCGGGCATGCCCCTCGCAGAAATTGATGACGTCGCGATGAGTGAACCGTTTTCAGCGGACCCGACCCTCAAACGAGCGGATCTGCATTGCCACAGCCGTTTCTCGGTGTTCAAGTACTTCCGCCGCGCCAACACCCGCGATTGCTACAACCCGCCCGAGGACGTCTACCGCCTCGCCAAAGAGCGCGGGATGTCGTTCGTCACGCTCACCGATCACGACTCGATCGACGGCGCGCTCTACCTCCTCAACAAATATCCCGACATGAAGGACTTCTTCATCGGCGAGGAGGTGGAAACGTACTTCCCGGAGACGGGCCAGCGCATTCACGTGGGCGTGTGGGGGCTGAACGAAGTGCAGCATCGCGAGATCCAGCGCCTGCGTCCGAACATCCGCGAGCTGATCCCGTACATGAAGTCGCAGCGCCTGGTGTTCGGGATCAACCACCTCTTTCAGAACTATCGGATGAAGAACGTGGCCTCGCGCTACATCGCCGAGCTGCTGGACATGTTCGACATCTTCGAAGTGATGAACGGGGCCATGGCTTCCTTTCACAACCGCATGGTGCAGCAGCTCGTCGAGCACGTGCGCCAGCAGCACGGCAAACACATCTCGATGGTGGGCGGCTCGGATGCCCATACGCTCAAACACGTGGCCAAGGTGCACACGGTGTCGCGCGGCGAAACGCCCGAGGAGTTCCTGGAAAACGTGCGCACGGGCAACTGCTTCGCCTGGGGCAGCGAGATGCGCTTCCGCGAGCTCGTGGCGGACATCTATCTGCTCACCATCGCCTACAACAGCGAGATGGGCAGCGACCTCCGCTCCACGGACTACACGGCGATGGACAAAACGATCCAACTGGCCGGACGCCTGGCGTCGATCCCCACCGCCATCTCCGGCCTCCCCGCGGCCATCACGTCGCTGAATTACCTGAAGCAGATCGTGGTGACGAAGGGCCTGTCGTACCGCTTCGCGAAGCTGGTCGAGGAGATACGTCCGGGGCTCGGCTCGCAGTAGCTCGCCTCGCCTGTTGCCCGTTGCTGGTGGCCGGTTCAAGGTGCGGCGTGGGCATTCTCACGCGCACGGCGGCTACGTAGGACGGGCTTCAGCCCGTCGCCAACCGCGCGTACAGCTTTGCGCGCACTTCGCTCCACGGAATCGTCTTGAGCTCGCCCGCCTCGATCTGCCGAATACGACACTCGACTTCCTCAGCCCAGGCGGCGTCCACGTCGGGATCTCGTGTCTCGGCAACGTTGCAAGTCATACGTATCATTTAAACGCCGCGAGGCCGCGTCAGCGGAGCATGTGGTCGTATTCCGCGTGGCTACCAATCCAACCCCAAAGGATGCCATAGTCGACGTCGTTGTCGAAACAGATACCAGAAGTTCGGACTGGCGAAGTGGTTCAAAACTTCGTGCTCTTGCCCTGCTCGTGAGCTTCCCGCGCGTCGGCGAAGAGCCGGTCGAGTTTGCCCGCCGCAGCGTCGCGTTCGATCTGCCGATCCCAATCCTCCCAGTCACGATCGAGGATCCACTCACGCAGCCGCGCGAAGTCGGCGGGCGACAGCTTCTCGATTTCTTGCTCGAGCTGTTCGATCGTGTTCATCTCTACCATTCTAAAGCGTCGCGCGCAGCTCCGCGAACAGCGCGACCAGCGCGTCCGCCTGGTAATTCGCGTTGAGCCCCGAAGGATTCGGCAGCACCCAGATGCGCGTCGCGCCGATCCTCTCGTCCTGCAATCCCAGCTTCGCTTTCGGGCGCTCGAACGCGGTGCGGTAGGCGCCGATGCCGACGATCGCGAGGTAACGCGGCTTGTAGCGCAGCACCTTGCGAGTGAGCGTGCGGGCGCCGGCGCGCAGTTCCTCGGGTGTGAGCGCGTCCGCAGCGGCGGTGGCACGCGCGACGACGTTCGTGATGCCGTAGCCGAGTCTCAGCAGCTCGTGTTGTTCGGACGGATGGAAGAGGCGCGGAGTGAAACCCGAACGGTGCAGTGTGGGCCAGAAGCGATTGCCCGGACGGCCGAAGTGTTGTTGTACGGCCGCGGTGTAGAGGCCGGGATTGATGCCGCAGAACAAGACATCGAGACCGGGAGCGATGACGTCGGGAAGGGTTTTGCCCTCGGCTGCAGCGAGGTCGCCCCGCGACGGCTTGCTAGAAATTGAGGGCCAGCCCGCCGATGTACTTTCGCGACTTCCCTTCCGTGTTGAGGGTGTCGAGGAGGTACGGCGAGTTCTCCGCGCGCGCGAGCTCGAGGCCGAGGAGCAGCTTGATGTCGATCGGGAGATAGAGCGACTGGGCCATGCGCAGGTGAATGCGTTCGGAGCGATAGTCGCCCGCTTCGTCGCGCGGCTGCTGCACATCGCGATACGACACCGCCAGCGTCGTGCGTGTCGGGTTGAACGTCGACTGCAGATCGCCGGTGAGATAGACCTTCTCGCGAGGAGCGGCCGGATCGTGCTGCGACGCGTTGCCCGCCGTCGCCGCGACGTCCACCGCCAGCACGTTGCCGAACTGCTTGCGATACGCCACGCGCACGTCGCGGCGCACGTCGCCTGCGTCGATCTCGAGCCCGTCCCAGAACTGATTCTGTTCGTCGGCGAAGATCATGCGCAGCGCCTGATCGACTTCCGAGACCGTGGCCACCGCGGAGAAGCGATTGGCCTCATCCGGTCCCGTCACGAAGCCAAACGTGTACGTGTACCGCGGCAGCGCCCTGCCGTCCTCGGCCCAGTAAACGATGCTCGGCAGCGCCAGGAACGTCGCGTCGTTGTCGCGATCGAAGACCTTCACCATCGCCGAGCCGATGATCGACGTGTGCCTGGTGAGCTTCCACTCGGCGCCCGTCTTCGGCGCCCATTCCTGGCCGTGCATGCCGATGCGGCTGTCGACGCCGTAATGCACGATCACCGACGGGACGACCGCCACCGTGCCGTTCGCGGAGACGTCGGCGGTGCGGAAGATGTCCGCGGCGCCGCGCACGGTCTCCTGCTTCACGCGCAGCGCGACGCCGAGGTCGTTGCGGCGCGTCTGCATGACGGGAACGGCGCCGGCCACTTCGATCAGATTCGAGGCCGCGTCGCCGAAGAGATTCTCCTGCTCGAAGTAGCGGACCTGCACGTGCGCCGGTCCGTTGTGCCACTCGAAGTTGTGTGCGCGCACGTCCGCCTGGCGATCGCTCTGCGGCGAGTCCGCGTACGCCCACGAGCTCATCGTCGAAGCGAGCTTGTATGACTGATCGCTCGAGGAGCGGAGCTCCATCGACATCACGCTGGACTCCGCGACCGCATCGCCGAATCGCACGTTGTCGGTCGGATCCTCGAAGCGCTGCATGTTGCCGCGCAGGCCGACCTGCCAGGAGTCGCCGAGGCGCGTCTGCACGCCGAGGGCGGTCTGGGCGTAGGCGGGATTGGTGGGAGTGTTGGCGACGCCGGTCAGCGAGACCATCTCGCCTTTGAAGCGCGGGATCTCGTACGACACGAGCTCGGCCGGTGCCAGGCTGTTTTCGAGATCGCGGAGGACGTCGGGCGGCAGCGAGCCGCGCAGTTCCCAGATCTCCTGACTGGTGCCGCGTTTCGCTTTCTTCTCTTCGTCGAGACGCAGCGCAACGCGGTGCGATGCGCGCGTCGGGATGACGGTGGTGATCGCGGGGAGGAAGCCCTGCTTCACGGCGATGATCTTGTAGATGCCGCGGCGCAGCGTGGGCAGGCTGAACGTGCCGTCGTTGGAGGTGTACGTCTGGACGGACTGCAAGTCCTGAAGATTGAGGGCGATGATGAGGGCGTTGCCGACGGGATTGGAGGCGTTGGTGACGGTGCCGAGGACGTTGAGCACGGCGGGCAGAGGAGCGTCGGAGCGTGCCGGCACTGCGGCGATCATCACGACTGCCGCAATGGCGATTGCTCGAAATCGGCGCATATACCCCTCCTTCGTAGTCGAAATCCCTACTGGAAACGCCGCGCCCGGCCACCTCGCATTCCCGCAGGCACCGGCTGGCCCACTCCTGCCGGTCGGGAATTGTATGCGGATGTTACACCCGGTCGGGCAAGAGGGGTCCAGCCGTAACAGATTGGTTCGTACCGGTCTCTACTTCAGATCGATCGCGCCGCCTCCCGCCATCTCCTGGTCGGAGTACTCGCGCTCGATCATGCGGTTCCGCGCGAAAACGCGCTCCATCCGGTCGTTGCTCTCGCTTTCGCGCCCCTCGGTGATCGCTCCCGGCGCGACCTCGACGACGTTGCGATACGTCGCGATGATCTCGCAGTACGGCGCCGGATTCGGCACACCGGAATACTCCATGTAAATGCGGTTGTAGAACCGGAAGTCGTACGTGCGGCCCTTCACGAGCGTGGCCATGAACGAGAGCGTCTGTACGCCGAACTGCGCTCCTACGTACGTGCCTTGGGGGAAATACCACCGCGCCGTCCTGTCGACGTCCTGCCCGGAGAGCGTCATGAAAATCTCGGCGAAGATGTTGTGCGCGCCGCGCGGCAACATCGTCACCGGCCCGGCCTGCACATTCACGCTGAACGAGTACATTCCGTCGCCCGCGGCCACGATCTTCTTCTTGAATCCCGCCGAACACGCGATCCCCTCGGGCTGCTCCTCCGGAGCGTTGACGCCCATCTGCAACACCACCTGTCCAGTGTTGGGATACGGTTTACCGACGGACCAGGCCCCTTCGCCGGACGGACTGAAAAACGCGATGAAGCCCGAGAGCGGTGGCCCGAGATTGATGTTTGACATGAAGTTCCTCCTCCTCAGCGGAGGAGTACCGTCACGGCGGAAATCCCTACCCTCACTCCGCCACCACGCGATGCACGCGCAGCAGGTTCGTCTTGGCCCGCTGATAGATCGGCGATCCCATGAGGATGACCAGGCGATCGCCGCCGCGCACGATGTCCTTCGACAGCAGAAAATCATCCACGCGGTCGACGATCTGCTCGTGATACTCCCCCGCCTCGCGCAGCACGAACGGCTGCACGCCCCACAACAGATTCATGCGCCGCGCGACCCACACGGAAGGCGTGAGCGCGATGATCGGAACCTTCGGCCGGAACTTGGACATCAGCCGCGCCGCGAATCCGGTTTGCGTGAAGACGACCAGATACTTCGCGTCGAGCTGCTCGGCCGCGTAGTTGGCCGCGCCCGCCAGCGCATCCGTGAACTCGTCCGTCTCGGAGATCTTCCGGAACGGCTCCCGCTCCCACTCCGCACTCACATGCTGCCGATTCGCCTCGGCCGCAAAGATGATGCGCGACATCATCTGCACCGTCTCCACCGGATACTTTCCCGACGCCGTTTCGGCGGACAGCATGACCGTGTCCGAGCCGTCGAAGATCGCGTTCGCGACGTCGGACGCTTCTGCGCGAGTCGGCCGCGAGTTGGTGGTCATCGACTCGAGCATCTGCGTGGCGGTGATGGCGAATCTCCCCGACCGCGACGCCCGCGCCAGGATCTTCTTCTGCATGATCGGCACAGCCTCGGGCGGCAGCTCGACGCCCAGGTCGCCGCGCGCCACCATCACGCCGTCGCTGATCTCCAGGATCTCGTCGAGGTTGTCGATGGCCTGCGGTTTCTCCAGCTTGGCGATGACGTGCACCTCGTCGCCGCCGTGCTCATGCAGCAGCTCGCGCAGGCCGACGATGTCGCTCTTTCGGCGGATGAACGACGCCGCGACGTAATCGAGCTTCTGTTCGACGGCGAACTTCACGTCGTCGCGGTCCTTCTCGGTGATCGCCGGGATGGTCAGCTCCGAGTCGGGGAAGTTCATCCCTTTCTTCGAGGAGATCGGTCCGCCGTGGATCACGCGTGTCGAAACGCTTTTGTCATCGACGGCGGTGACCACCAGCTCCACCAATCCATCATTGATGAGGATGCGATGGCCGATCTGCACTTCCTGCGGCAGCGGCGTGAACGGGGTGGAGACGCGCTTCGCGTTGCCCACCTGTTTTTCGGTGGAGATGACGAAAGGCTGGCCGGTCTCGAGGTATTGCACGCCTTCGACGTCACCGATGCGCAGCTTCGGGCCCTGGATGTCGCCGACGATGGGGATGTAGCGTCCGAGCTCGGTGGCCACGTCGCGGATGATGCCGATGACGCGCGCGTGCTCTTCGTGTTTGCCGTGGGAGAAGTTGAGGCGGAAGGCGTCCACTCCCGAGGTGAGGAGGCGGTGGATCATCTCCTCGCTGCTGCTCGCCGGACCGAGGGTGGCGAGGATTTTCGTGCGTCGCATAATGGGGAACGGAGTCTATCAATGAGAACGCCGGGACCCATCCGCACCGAACATCTCTTCGCGCCGCTGCACGCGCAGCTCATCGCGCTGCTGCGTTCCCTGAGCGCGGAGGAATGGAACGCGCCGACGGCCGCGGGCGCCTGGACGGTGAAGGACGTTTCCGCGCATCTTCTGGATACGGCCATGCGGCGCTTGTCGCTGCAGCGCGATGGTCACGTCCGCGAAGGTCCGTTCGATCCGAACGCGACGAACGCGGCGTGGGTCGCGGCGATGCACACCGTCAGTCCGCGCGTGCTGATCGAGTTGATGGAGAGATACGGACGCGAGAACGCTTCGTACCTGGCTGCACTCGACCCGTTCGCTGCGGCGAAGTGGGGCGTGTCGTGGGCGGGCGAAGAGGAATCGCCGGTCTGGTTCGACGTCGCGCGCGAGCTGACGGAGCGCTGGCACCACCAGCAGCAGATCCGCGACGCCCTCGGTCGTGTACCGCTCCACGAGCCGTACCTGCGATTCGTGATGGATACGTTCGTGCGCGCGCTGCCCTTCACGTACCGCGACGTTCAAGCTCCCGAGGGAACGTCGGTCGTGTTCAACGAGTGGACTCTGATGCGCGGCGACGGCTGGCAACTCTTCGAAGGCCGCGCCGACAATCCAACGACCGTCATCGAGATTCCGAACGAGCGCGCCTGGCGCGTATTCACGAAGCAGAAGATCGACCCGCAAGCGCGCATCGCCGGCGACGCGCGCTACGCGGAGCCGGTGCTGCGGATGGTGACGGTGATCGGGTGACGGGTTTGTCGCTCCGCTGGGGAACGACCGGGAGCGCCTCCGGCGGGCCGCCACGGGCGGCAGCGCTTGTTGGCCCAGCCTGGACGCACCGTGTACTAACTGAACGCGGCTCTCGGCAGCCGCACGTGTTGCCGTAAGCGCTGCCGGCCGTGCCGGCCCGCCGGAGGCCCCGCGTCGTTCCCTTTGCGAAGCACGATACGCTTCGCTCCTGTGGTCCCCCGAGC
>DATLBM010000457.1:0-8322 GCA_035526885.1 Thermoanaerobaculia bacterium
CACCGCTTTGTCGTTCTGGCGGCCGAGGCGGACGGGGATCGTGTCGACGTCCAGCGTGCCGCGGCGGTAGACGAACGGCCCGTGGCTGGAGACGAAGATCGCCTCGCGCGGAATGAGCACGGCGTTCTTCACGCGACCCAATTCGATCGTGCCCTGGAAACGCATGCCCGGACGCATGGTCGCGGGATCGGTTTTGTCGAGCGCGATGTCGACGCGCAGCACCTTGACCGGATCCTGCGTGCCTTTCTTGCGCTGCACCGTGCGGGCGGCGGTGGTGATCGTGCCGTGCAGCTCTTCGTCGGGATGCGCGTCGAGGCGCAGCGTGACGCGCTGTCCGACCGCGACGCGTCCCGCATCCACCTCATCCACCTCGCCCTCGGCCTTCATGCGCGTGAGGTCGGGGATCTCGACGATGCGCTCCGCCTTCCACGCGGAGTCGCCGACCTTCTTCTTCTCGCCGCGCCAGTTCGTCGCGTAGACGATGGTGCCGTCTCGCGGCGCGGTGCGCATCATCTGGCGAATGGCGTCCTGCGTCTGCGCGACGATCGACGACGCCTCGTGCAGCTTGGACTGCAGCAGGTCGATGCGCGAGCGAGCGGCCGCTTCGAGCGCCTGCAGACGCAGGCGCGCGGACGCGGTCTCGCGGCGCGCCAGCTCGTTCTCGATCTCCGCTGTCTTGCGCTCGTTGATGCCGAGGATGTCGGGCGGTGCGTCGAGCTTGAGCGAGGCCTTGCGCAGGCGCGCTTCCGCATTCGCGAGCTCGAGGCGCACATCCTTCGTGCGCAGCGCGAGATCGGCGCGCTCCTTGTCGATCTGCTTGCGCGCCTGATCGGCTTCGGCGGTCTTCTCGTCGAGACGCCGCTGCAACTCGCTGGTGTCGAAACCGACCACGGGCTGGCCGCGATGCACGTCCGCGCCCTCCGGTGCGAGCATCGAGATCTTGAAGTCCCACACGTCGGGGATGTTCGGCGGGCCGAGGGATTCGGAAGAGAGGGAGGCCAGCGTGCCGGTGACTTCGAAACCGGTGACGAGATCGCCGCGCGTGGCTCGCGACCAATCGCCCTGACGATCCGCGGCCAGCTTGTTGCGCAGCGTCCAGCCGCCGAAGACGAACAGCGCCACGGCGGCCAGCGGAACGATCACGCGCCAGCGTTTAGGCATCGCGCTTCACCAGCGACTCGAGGCGCGCCCCTTCTTCCAGTCCGCTCACGACCACGCAGTCCTGCGCGTTGCACGGGCCGAGCTTGATGTCCTTCAGCTCATCGCCCACTTTCGCGCGTGGAGACGGGCCGGAGAAGTCGATGGCCGCGCGCGGCGCGAGCAGCGCGGACTGCAGCGCCTCGCGACGCACCACGACGCGCGCCGAGAGACCGGGACGCATGCGCGCCGGATCGAGCCTGTCGAGCGCGATCAGCACTTCGAAGTGGCGGCGCAGGGACTGGCGACGGCTCTCCTGCGCCACCGCGGAGATGGCCTGCACTCTCCCGGAGAAGTGCGTGTCGGGATAGCCGTCCAGCGTCACCTGCACGGGCATCCCGATGGCGATGCGGCCGTCGTCGACGTCGGCCAGCATCGCGTTCACGCGAAGGCTGGAGAGGTCGGGCAGCATGACGATGGGCATGCCCACCCACACCGTGTCGCCCATGGCGAGCTTGCGGCTTTCCCACTGATGATCTTTGACGACGACGATGCCGTCGCGCGGCGCGCGCAACACCAGCGCGTCGATGGCCTGTTCGGCAATGGCGATCTCGCGCTGCGTCCGCCCGATCGTGAGCACGAGGTTCTCGCGCTCGGAGGCGACGGCGGTGCGCCGCCCGCGCAACACGTCCACCGCTTTCTCATACTCGACGGTGGCGCGGCGCAGCGTGGTCTGCTTCTCCTCGAACGCGCGGCCGGACAACAACTCCTTCGGCAGCTTCGCCTCGAGCACCGCCTTGTCGAGCTCCGATTTCTTCTTGTCGACGTCGAGCTCTTTCTGTTCGAGGTCGGCCTTCCACTCCGATTCCTTCTGCTGCAGCTCCTGCGAGGCCTGCATCGCGGCCTGGCGCTTGGTGTCGAGATCGGACGTCAGCGCGGTGTTGTCGAGCTCCGCTACCGGCGCGCCCGCCGCTACCGGCGCGCCATCGTCGGCGAGCCATTTGATCGCCGTCTGCCACGACGGAAGCGGCGGCACGGCCATCAGCTCGCCGCGCGCGGCCTCGAGCTCGCCGGAGAGGACGACGTCGTGCACGAACGCCCCGCGCCGCACGCGCAACTGCTCGTTGGGCGCATCCTCGGAATAGCCGGAGAGACAGCCGCTCAGCGGGAGAAGGAGGACCGCGACGATGATGGGGCGGAGCATGTCCGTTGGGTCTGACGATTGTAGGAACCAAAAGTTCGTTCCGTGTTGCGAGATGGTGTCACAATCGGCCGCGATGGTGGCGGCGGCAGCTCCCCTTTCCAACAATTCGCGATTCGTCCTGTTGAGTGCGGCCGCACCGACCGACGACTTCGCGCACGACGTGCGCGTGGGACTCACGGCCGGGCACAAATGGCTTCCGCCGCGCTGGTTCTACGACGAACTGGGCTCGTCGCTCTTCGACACGATCTGCTTTCTGCCGGAGTACTACGTGATGCGCGCGGAGGCGGAGGTGCTGAACGCGCATCACGCGGAAATCGCCGCGGCCTTCGGCAGTGACGTGCGCCTGGTGGAGCTGGGCAGCGGCGCCGCGCGCAAGACGCGCATCCTCCTCGACTCGATGAGTACGCAGCAGCGCGAAATCGAGTACGTGCCGGTCGACGTCGACGCGTCGATGCTCGAGCGCGTGGGACGCGATCTGCTGCGCGAGTACGAAACGCTGCGCATCACCGCCGTGCGCTCCGATTTCCGTCAGCCGTCGATTCCGCTGGCGCGATTGCCGCGCACGCGCTCGCGCACCGTCGTGCTCTTTCTCGGATCGACGATCGGCAATCTCAGTGGCGATGAGGCGACGGCCATGCTGCGCGATCTCCGCTCCGCGCTCTCCCCGGGCGACGCCTTGTTCCTCGGCGCGGATTTGAAGAAGTCGCGCGACGTCCTCGAGCCTGCATACAACGACGCGCTCGGCGTCACCGCCGCGTTCAATGTCAATCTCCTCGGACGCATCAATCGCGAACTGGGCGGCACGTTCGATCTGTCGTCATTTCAACACCTCGCCTTTTATGACGAAGCGCACGGACGCATCGAAATGCATCTGGTGAGCAAGCGCGCGCAACGCGTGCGCATCGACGCGCTCGATCTCGAAGTGTCCTTCGATGAAGGCGAGCGCATTCACACCGAGAGCTCGTACAAGCACGACGCGTCGACGTTGCGCGCACTGGCCGACGCATCCGGCTTCACCATCGAACAGACGTGGACCGACTCGCGACAGTGGTTCGCCGACATTTTGATGGTCGCTCGCTGACCTACGCGTCGTAGATCGCAACTTGCGCGTAGCGCATCGGCCCCATGCGCAGGATAGGTCTGCGCGATTGCGCGCACCGCGGTTTGGCGATCTCGCGGTGCACCATCAATCACCCGCCCGCGCGCGGCGCGCAATGAGCGCGCGCCCTCGATTGCGCACGCGTGCTGCGCACGAAAGTTCGCGTCCTTCTGCATGCGGTAGGTCCTTACAAACACAGATACCTACAGGTGTCCAATTGTGAACAGACGCCACCATGAACGGCACCTACGATCGCTGCGCTGTTGAGCCCATGCCCACCAACGACGGTCGCGCCACCACGCTCGCTCCGTCCCTTCGCGAGGTATTTGATCGCGCTTCCGCGCCAGACGCACGCACGCGCGTCAACGCCGGAGACGCGATCTATGCCACCGGGGACGAAGACGACTCGATGTACCTGATCGATGCCGGTCAGGTGAAGCTGTCCATGGCTTCCGCGGGCGGCAAGGATTGTCTGATCGCGATCTACACGAAGGGCGAGGTATTCGGCGAATCGTGCTTCACGACGGCGCCGAAGCGATTCGAGACCGCGACGGCGATGCAGCCCACGGTCGTGCGCCGCATCTCGCGCCGCGACTTCCTCGCCGCGGTCGACCGCCTGCGCGCGTCCGACGCGCTCCTGCGCCATCTCGCCGCACGACTCGCCGATCGCCAGACCGCGGTGTTCGATCTCGTGACCATGCGCTCCGAACGACGGCTGGCCAAGGTGCTGCTGGACATCGCGGAGAAGCTCGGCTATCGCGACTCCGAATACCTCCGTCTCGATCCGAAGATCTCTCACGAAGAGCTCTCGCAGATCGTCGGCACGACGCGTCCGCGCATCACGGCGTTCATGCAGAAGTTCCGGCAGCTGGGACTGATCGAGACGGCGGGGCGCGCGATCATCGTGCATCACGCGCGGCTGATCGAGTTCGTCGAGCACGAACCGTAAATCCTGTCCAATTCAGGACCGCGCCCCATCAACCCTTCCCTCTATCCTTACTTCCGCTTCGGAGGGCTTCCAACCCCCACCTCCCTTTTATGAATGGCCACACGTCGCCGGCGACTTGTCTGCACGATGTGGTCGTGGTGCGCGAACAGACGCGTGCGGAGTGGCGCGCCGGTCTGGGGGCCATCCGCGAAGGGCGGGTGGTGGTCATGACCATGAAGGCGCCGCCCGACGGCTTCTTCGTCCCGCACGGGACCTACAGCATCCACGCTCTGGACGGCGGAAATCGCGTCCGCTGCTTCCCCAGTCTCACGCTCGCGCGGCAGCAGCCCAAGGAATACGTTTTCGACTGACCTGTTGTGGACGCCGGGTCGCCGCGCGCAGTATCATCGCGCTCCCTTGTGCCGGGGTAGCTCAGTTGGTTAGAGCACCAGATTGTGGATCTGGGGGTCGTGGGTTCGAGCCCCACCCCTGGTACCAACTTCCCTCCTGAAGGACGCGTCCCACGAATGCCTGACACGGTCCAACCGCGACTGAGTCGCGGATTTCGCGACCTCCTCCCCGATCAGATGCTGGCCCGCCAGCAGATGGTCGACGTGATCCGCGGCGTCTACGAGAACTACGGATTCGTCCCCCTCTCCACGCCCGCGGTCGAGTTTCTCGACGTTCTCTCCGGCAGCGCGGGCACCGAGGCCCAGAAGTCCATCTTCCGCGTCACCAATCCGGAGAAGGAAGAGCTGGGACTGCGCTTCGATCTCACCGTGCCGCTGGCGCGCGTCATCGCCGAGCACCGCCTCGAGCTGCCGAAGCCCTTCCGCCGCTACCAGGTCGCCTCCGTGTGGCGCGCCGACAAGCCGGACAAAGGCCGCTACCGCGAGTTCACGCAGTTCGACCTCGACTCCGTCGGCGTCGAGAGCGAAGTCGCGGACACGGAGATCATCGCCGGCATGTGCGACACGCTGACGGCGCTGAAGGTCGGCCCATACCTCGTGCGCTTCTCCTCGCGCGCCATCCTCAATCTCCTACTCGACTACGCGGGCATCGGCGCGGAGCAGGGCGTGGAAGTGTTCCGCGTCCTCGACAAACTGGACAAGGTCGGCCTCGACAAAGTGAAGCTCGAGCTGATGGAAGGCTACAAGGACGAATCGGGCGACACGATCCGCGGCGTCGGCCTCTCCCGCGATCAGGTCGGGAAGATCGAGACGTTCCTCGGCGTCCGCGGCGCGCGCCGCGACGTGCTCACGCAGGTTCGGGACCTCTTCTCGTCCGTCGAGAAAGCGCCCGCGCAACTCGACGTCGTCGAGCGCATCTCCAATCATCTCTACGCCCTCGGCTACGGCGACGAGCAGGTCTCGCTCGATCTCTCGATCGCGCGCGGCCTGGCCTACTACACGGGCCCCGTGTTCGAGGCCATCCTGCTCGACGCGCCGCAGTTCGGCTCCGTCTTCGGCGGCGGCCGATACGACGACCTGGTGATGCGCTTCCTCAACGAGCGCATCCCCGCCGTCGGCGCATCGATCGGCGTCGATCGATTGCTGGCCGCGCTCACGCAGCTGGGCCGCATCGGACAGCAGAAGGCCACCGCGCGCGTGCTGATCACGGACATGGATCGCGCACTCCGCGACGATTACATCGCCATGACCTGGGAGCTCCGCCGCGCCGGCATCCCCACGGAGCTCTACCTCGGCAGCGCCAAAGGTCCAGGCAAGCAACTGAAGTACGCCGATCAATACGACATCCCGCTGGCGATCCTGTACGGCTCGCAGGAAAAAGAGCAGGGCACCGTGACGATCAAGGATCTCGTCGCCGGCCGCGAGCGCATGAAGCCGACCGCGGATCGCAAGGAGTACCTCGCGCAGCGCGCGGGACAGATCAACGTGCCGCGAGCGGAGCTCATCGACACGATCAAGAAGATGCTGGCCGAGGTGTCATCCTGAGCCGCCGTGGTGTTGTTGCTGGTTTCTGGTTGCTGGTTCCTAGTGCCAGGCAGCGCCAGCAACCGGCAACCAGCAACCAGCAACAGCCCCTCGGGACGCCATGCGCATGATCCGTCTCGACGGCGACTCCCTCACCATCGACCAACTCGTGCAGATCGCGCGCGGCAACGAGCGCGTCGAGCGCGATCCCGCCACGCACGCGCGCGTCGCGCGCAGCGAGGCGCTCATCGCGCAGATCGTCGAGAACTACCGCCGCGCCTACGCCGAAGGCAAAGCCGCGCCGACGGAGTACGGAGTCACCACGGGCTTCGGCGAATTCAAGGACAAGCCCATCGCGCCGGACGATCTCGAACAACTCCAGCGCAACCTCCTGCTCTCGCACTCGGTCGGCGTCGGCGACAACTCCGATCCCGACGATCTCTCCAATTACTACACGCCCGAAGTCGTGCGCGGCGCGCTCGCCACGCGTTTGAACGCGTTCCTGCGCGGACACTCCGGCGTGCGCACGAAACTCGTCGACATCGTCGAGGCCATGCTCAATCGCGGCGTGATTCCGCTCGTCCCGCTGCGCGGTTCGGTCGGCGCCAGCGGCGATCTCTGTCCCCTCTCGCACCTCTTCGTCACGCTCCTCGGCGAAGGCCGCTTCTACACGAGCGACGACCCCACGCTCCGCGACGCGAAAGAGTTGCCGGAGCTTCTCGGCTTCACTGCCGAGGAGATGAAGCCGACCTTCAAAGAGGGACTGGGCCTCGTCAACGGCGCGAACTTCTCCGCGGCCATGCTCGCGCTGGCGGTGCACGACGCCGAGCGCCTCGCCGACGCCGCCGACGCCGCGGCCGCGCTGTCGATGGAGGCGATGACCGGCTGCACGCGCGCGCTCGATCCGAAAGTACACGAGGAGCGCGGACATCCCGGCCAGATCGAATCGGCGCAGCGCATCCGCGAGCTGCTCGCGGGCTCGCGGCTCGTCGAGCGCGCCGGCGCCGTGCAGGACGCGTATTCGCTTCGCTGCGCGCCGCAGGTGCACGGCGCCACGCGCGACACGCTGCGCTTCGTGCGCGGCATCGCCGAGAAAGAGCTCAACGCCGCAACCGACAATCCGCTCTTTTTCCCCGAGGAAAGCGATCCCGTCGATCTGCAGTTCCGCGCGAACTGGCCGGAGTGGTATCACGGTGAAACGCGGCTCGCATACTCGGCCGGCAACTTTCACGGACAGCCGCTGGCATTGGCCGCCGACTTTCTGACCATCGCCGTCTGCGAGCTCGGCAACATCTCCGAGCGGCGCACGCAGGTGATGCTGGACGGACATCACAACCGCGGCCTGCCGCAGAACCTCACCACGCGTCCCGGCGTGAACTCGGGACTGATGATTCTGCAGTACACCGCCGCGTCAATCGTGTCGGAGAACAAAGTGCTCGCGCATCCGGCGTCAGTCGATTCGATTCCGACCGGCGGCAATTCCGAGGATCACGTGTCGATGTCGACGCACGCGGCGCGCAAGCTGCGCACGGTGCTCGCGAACGTGCGCAGCGTGCTGGCCATCGAGCTGCTCACCGCCGCGCAAGCCGTGGAGTGGCGCGCGGTCTTCAACTACGACCCCAATCAGCCCGCCCCACGCCTGCTCGACGTCGCGAATGCCGAGGCACAGGCGAAGCAATTCGAGGAAGCGGTGGACGGACGCGCGAACAACATCGCCACGCAACTCGGCCGCGGCACGCGCGAGCTGTATCTGAAGGTGCGCGCCGCCGCGCGGCCGGTCCTGAAGGACCGTCCGCTGGACGGCGACATCCGCGCGGTGCGACTGCTGATCTCAACGCCCGACATCTCGCCGGAAAGTGGCCGCACTTCGGTCGCTCCGCGTTGGCGACGTCGAGGAGGCGCGGGGCGGGCTGATTGGGGTCGTAGTTGAAGACCGCGCGCCACTCCACGGCTTGCGCGGCGGTGAGCAGCTCGATGGCCAGCACGCTGCGCACGTTCGCGAGCACCGTGCGCAGCTTGC
>DATLBM010000458.1:0-2167 GCA_035526885.1 Thermoanaerobaculia bacterium
CGTCGAGCAGCCAGCGACGTACGTCCGCCCTCGACGCCTGATTCATGATTTGCGCTAAGATATCACTATGGCAAAAATAGCGGTACTCCTCTCCCTGCTCTGCGCAGGTGTGGCGGTCGCTGCCCCGCCTCTGCGCGTGAACGGCTCGACGACCGTGAATGCCGTCGCCAGCGAGGCTGCCGAGGCGCTGCGTGCCGAACGCAGGATGAACATTCAGGTCGACACGCAGGGCGGATCGTCGGGCGGCATCGCGGGAGTCGGCGACGGCTCGATCGACGTCGGCATGCTCAGCAAGCCCGTGTCCGACGACGATCGCAAAAAGTATCCGAAGGTGAACTTCGTCGTCACGGAGATCGGGCGCGACGCGGTGGCGCTGGTCGTCTCCGCGGACGTCTACAACGGCGGCGTGCACGCGCTGTCGAAGCAGCAGGCGCGCGACATCTACGAAGCAAAGATCACCAACTGGAAGGCCGTCGGCGGTCCCGATCGCCGCATCGTCTTCTTCAACAAAGAGCCGGGCCGCGGGACGTGGGAGCAGTTCGCGCACTGGGCGTACGGCGATCCGAAGAAAGCGCCGCGCGTCTCGCATCCGGAAGTGGGCGGCAACGAGGAAGCGCGCACCAAAGTGGCCGGGACGAAAGGCGCGATCTCGCAGCTCTCCGCGTCGTGGGCGACGGGCAACGTGAAGGCGCTCGCGATCCGGCTCGACGACGGCACCGTCGTGCAGCCGATCGCGGCGGAAGTCGTCAGCGGACGCTATCCGATGTCGCGGCCGCTCACGTTCGTGACCAACGGACCGCCGCGCGGCGAGGCGAAGACGTTCATCGATTTCGTGCTCTCCACGCGCGGACAGGACTTCGTGCGCAAGCACGGGTATCTCCGCCTGGCCGACCTGAAGGTGCGAAAGGACGCCTCCGTTGCCTCGACGAAAAAGTAGACGCGTCGACGGCGTCCGCCTCTGGAGCGTGGCCATGACGGCGGTCGTGTGTCTGGCCATCGCCGGCGCCATCGTCTATCTCCTGCTCGGGAGCACCGAGGCGCTGCGGAAGGAGGGGTGGGCGTTCTTCACCACCGCCAACTGGTCGTATCGCCACGAAGAGTTCGGCGCCGCGTCGATGCTCTTCGGCTCCGCGGCCGTGGCGCTGCTGGCGCTGATCATGTCGGTGCCCATCGCCATCTTCGCGGCCGTGTTCATGTCCGAGATGTGCACGCGCCGCCTGCGCGTGATCCTCAAGGTCGCCGTCGAGTTGCTCGCCGGCATCCCTTCCGTCGTCTACGGACTCCTCGGCGTCCTGTTCCTGCGCGAGTGGATCGGCGATTTGTTCGAGCGCTTCGAAGTCGACGCGCTCTCCGCGGATACGCTGCTCACCGCGGGCGCGCTGCTCGCGGCGATGGTGCTGCCGACGATCGCCACGCTCGCCGACGACGCGCTGAACGCCGTCCCGCGCGCCGTCCGTGAAGGCGCGCGCGCCCTCGGCCTCACGCGCGCGGAGACGATCGTCACGGTGGTCATGCCGCACGCCGCGCCCGCGCTCATCGGCTCCGTGCTCCTCGGCTTCGGACGCGCCATCGGCGAGACGATCGCGGTCTTTCTCGTCGTCGGACGCGCCGACAATCGCCCGATGTCGTTCCAGGCGCTGTTCGACGCGGGGCAGACGCTCACGTCGAAGCTCGGAGGCTCCGAGACGAACATCGCGGTCGGCGACCCCACGCACTCCTCGGCCATGGTGGCCCTGGGCATGATCCTGCTCCTGGCCGTGCTCGCGGTGACGTTCGTCGCCGACGCGCTGCGCCGGAGGATGACGGAGGCTCGATGAAACGCCGCGCCTTCGACGTCGCCTTCACCGCCATCGCGGCCATCGCCGCGGCGGGCGCCGTGACGTTGTTCGTCGCCATTCTGGCCGTCGTTCTCTATCGCGGCTTCGGCGTGCTCTCGTGGAGCTTCTTGACCGAGGACACGCGGGCGGCGGGAGCGGCAGGGGGGATCGTGTACCAGATCACCGGCACCGCGATCCTCGTTCTGACCGCCGCCGTGACGGCCGTGCCGCTCGCGGCCGGCGCGGGCATCTGGCAGGCGATGTACGCAGGATCCGCGGCGCGCCGCACGTTCGAATCGGTCCTGCACGCGATCAACGGAGTGCCTTCGGTCGTCTTCGGCCTGATCGGA